>JBEVND010000175.1:0-5134 GCA_040508285.1 Rariglobus sp.
AATCCTCCTCGGGATCGAAGATGAGATCGTTTAAGATGTAACTGGTAAGACCGTCGGATTCGGTGATGCGCTGGCGGCGCTCCTCGTTATCCGCGGGGCAAATACGCACGGCGTCGGTGTCGCCAAGATAGGGGGCGAGTTTGTAGATCCAGCTTTCGTAGCGCCCGTCGGCCAAGGTGGCGGTCGTGTGCGTGGTGGGCGGAAGATGGCCGCGGTGGTCTCCTGCGTAGCCGAGCAAGGCGATGCCGATCTGCCGGAGATTGGACGAGCATCGCGCACGGTTGGCGGCGACACGGGTGTGGCCGATTACGGGCAGAGCAAGGCCGGCGAGCACGCCGATGATGGCGACGACCGTGAGCAACTCCACCAACGTGAACGCGCGGGCGCAGCCGGCTGAACCGGGCGTGGCGGACGTGATTCGTGACATGGGATCAGATGCGCCGACGACGCAGGCACGACGTCATTCCGAGCACCGCCAGACTGGCGAGAACTGCGAAGCTGGACGGTTCGGGAATCGCGCCGACTTGGATGCCAAACGTGTTGGTTGCGGTGATCGCGATTCCTTCGGGAGGCGAGCCTGCGCCGGTGTAGAGTCCGGTCCAGGTGAACGACAATTCGTAGTAGCCTGGTTGGGAAAAATACCATGTGGCATGCGCGTGCCCGACCTCGACGTCGAACGCCCAGGTGTTGCCCGACGCGCCGTAGGTGGAGAACAAGGCGTTGCCTGATGCGACCAGCGCGAAATCGCCCGGATTCGAGGAACTCCAGTCGGTGAGGCTGATGTTGATGGTGCCGTTGAACCAGTCGGTTTCAAAACCTGCCTCCTCGGTGGCCCAGCCGATGTTGGGCTGAAACGAAGAGCTGCCCATGCGGAAAACGGTGGTTCCCGAAGCGACGCCGAGCCAAGTATCGGAGCCGGACGGCGCGTCAAACGTGGCGGTGGTCCAGGCGATGGCTTCATGGGGCGCGTATTCGCGGTCGCCCGAGATGGCGCTTCCGTTGACAATTGCACCCGAGCCGAGGTGCCAGTGCGGTTCGAAGGTGGATTCACCCGGCGTATAACCGACGCCGATGTCACCGTGACCTCCGGTGTAGTAATTTTGAGCGAGCGCCTGATTGGAAAAAGACGCGACGAACGTGACTGCCGCGACCAGCGCAGCGCGTGAAAAGATGAAAGAGTGCATGGAGAAGCAGATGACTAAGCAGTGGCGCGAGCGGGCGCGTGAGGACGCGACCCATCGCAGGAACGAGCGCCAGGAACGCGTGGCAAATGCGCACGCGAAACCCTGTGGGCGCAGACAAACAGGCAATGCCGTGGCGTCACCCGGAGTGAGTTCAGTTTAGCAACCTGCTGGCGGAGCCTGCGGCTGGGGCCGTAGGTGAACGGACGATGTCAGCGGGACCCGGTCGTGCGCCACCGAGTCGGTGACCTGCACGGAGTCCAAGTGCTGTAAAATCGTGAGGGCGGTGACCGCCGCTACGATACCGTTCGAAAAAAGCGTGATCGCGCAGCCGTCATCTGCGGCGACGTCGTCTGCATGCGACGAAGCCGCCTCGTGCCCGTGATCAGCACAGGGAGTCGCGCTCTCGCCGTGAGCCGTTTCTTCGCCATGAAGCCATGCGTGTAGATCGGGGCTCTGGGCGCCGATCGTCAGTAACAAGATCAAGCCGGCCGCGAACGCTCCGAGCACGCGCATCCAAGGCGCGGGGCGGGAACGAAGGTGGCAAAACGTGTTCATGATTTGGCGAAAACGCGTGCATCCTAACAAACCTGTCAAGCGGGCGCCGCGGGCGGAGAATGCGACGTTTGAATGACGTCTGCGATCCGCCCTTGAGGCGGGCGCGGGATTGGGGTTAATCCCTTTCCGATGTTTCGCGCCGGGCGTTCACGTCGCATATTCCATGTCATTGCTCTCCATCGTTTCGTTGAAAAAATCCTACGCTTCGCCCGACGGCGCGGCGGGGCGTCAGGTGATCGTGGACGTGCCGGCCTTTAGTTTGGCGGCGGGGCAACAAGTCGCTCTGCGGGGAGAAAGCGGCTCGGGGAAAACGACGTTCCTTCACCTTATCGCAGGTATTCTTTCACCGGATACGGGAACGGTTGTCCTCGCCGATCGGGAGCTGACAGCTTTGTCGGAGGCCGGGCGTGACCGGCTACGTGCGGAGACGATTGGGTATATCTTCCAGACTTTTAACCTGCTGCAGGGCTACACCTGTCTTGAAAACGTCCTTCTCGGAATGGCGTTTGGTGGCGGCGCAGATCGTAAGCGTGCGATTGCGCTGCTTGAGCGGGTGGGGCTCGGTGAGCGGTTGCACCATTATCCTCGGCAGCTGTCCACCGGGCAGCAACAACGCGTGGCGGTGGCGCGGGCGCTCGCGAACCGTCCGAAGCTGGTGCTGGCCGATGAGCCGACGGGAAACCTTGATCGGAAACACGGACGCGAGGCGCTGGCGCTGATTCGCGAGACCTGTCGGGAGCAAGGAGCGGCACTCCTGCTCGTGAGCCACGACGAGGACGTGCTTGCTCAATTTGAAGACGTGTTGGATTTCGCCGCTCTGAATCGGGCGGGAACGGAGGCCGCATCATGACGCTCGTGTTAATTGTTTTCCGCAGCCTGCGGCAGCACTTGTTATCGACGGTGGTGACGGCGCTTTCAGTCGCGCTGGCGGGTGGACTCCTCATGGCGGTGTGGGCGGTGAAGACCCAGGCGCAAGCGACGTTTGCGCAGACCAACACGGGGTTTGATGCAGTGCTGGGCGCGCGCGGGTCAAAGCTGCAACTGGTGCTGAACGCCGTGTTCCATCTTGAAGCGTCGCCCGGAAATCTCGCGGCAGCGGATTACGAGTATATCCGCAAACACCCGGCCGTGCGCACGGCGATCCCGATCGCAGTGGGCGACAACCTGCGGGGATTTCGCATCGTGGGGACGCTGCCCGCCTTGTTTACGGACGTGGAGTATGCACCCGGCAAAAAGTTTGCGCTCGCGAGCGGCCGCTTGTGGACAGGCGATGCGCGGGAGGCGGTGATCGGGAGTTTTGCAGCGGAGCGCCTCGGGCTCAGGACTGGCGATACGTTTCAGCCGTTTCACGGGTTGGTTTACGACGAGGACCATCAACATGCGGAAACCTACGTGGTGACGGGAATTCTCGAATCATCAAACACACCGGCAGACCGCGTGGTGTGGATTCCCTTGCGCGGCGTGCAAACGATGGCGGGTCACGATCCGCGCGCCGCCGATGACGTGAGCGCGGTGTTGATCAAACTGCGTTCGCCGGCGGCGGGTTTTTCGCTGGATATGATGTATAACAAACAGGGCAACCGACTGACGTTTGCTTATCCGATCGGTGCAGTGATGGCGGAGCTGTTTGGCAAGATCGGCTGGTTTGATCGGGTGCTGGCACTCATCGCCTACTTGGTCGCGGTGGTGTCGGCCGGCGGTGTGGTCGTGGCGATCTACAACTCGATGAGTGCGCGGCGTCGTGACATCGCAATCTTGCGGGCGCTGGGTGCACGTCGGCGCACGATTTTCGGAGCGGTCGTGCTGGAGGCCACGGCGTTGGGCGTGCTGGGCATGATCATGGCGTTTGCCGTTTATGGAGTAATCGTCGCCGTGGTGGCGGCGGTCATTCGTGCGGAAGTGGGCGTGGTGATTACGCCTTTTGCTGCGAACGCCGTGATGGGGTGGGCGCCGGCCGGCATGATTTTACTGTGCGCGCTGGGTGGTTTGCTGCCTGCCTGGAAGGCGTATCGAACCGACGTCGCCGCGCACCTCGCACCTGTTTCCTGATAATTTCATCTCTTCACGAATCCTTTAAATGAATACATTTTTCTGGACTAGATCGATGGTCGGTCTGCTGGCCTTAGTCGTGTCGCTGGGTTTGGTGAGCGCGTGTTCGAAAAACGAAAAACCCAAGGGCGCCAATAACGGTGCGCATCATCACCACGAGCATGTGGCGCCCCATGGCGGCACGTTGGTCGTGCTCGGCGATGAAGCCTTTCATCTGGAACTGGTGCGCGATGCCGAAGCGGGGCGGTTGGAGGCTTACGTGATGGATGGTGAACTGGAGAAATTCATTCGCCTGCCGCTCGCCTCTTTTGAGATGACCGCTTCGGTGAACGGAGTGACGCAGACGTTGATGTTTAAACCGGTGGCAAATGCGGCCACTGGCGAGACGGCGGGTGATACGTCGCTTTTCTCGGTCGAAGCGGAGTGGTTGAAGACGCATGCCAGTTTCGACGCCGTGATCACTGCAATCACCGTGCGCGGCACGACCTTTACGGCGGTGCAGTTTAATTTCCCGAAAGGAAACGACGCCGGTGGACATTCGCACAGTCACGGGCACTCGCATGCGCACTGAGTTGTCGCGACGATTGTGTTTCCGAAGAACCCGGCTAGATACCCTGAATCCATCTATGGCTATGTCTGCTGATTCATGTGCATCGCAACGGGATGAGCTTCGGCTGGCCCGCTCGGCGAAAATGTGGTCGCGAGGAATACGGGCGATTGCCGTGATGACGTTAATAGCCGCGCTCGAAGTCCAAACCGGATACGCGCAGAACGAAACAGGTGGAGCCAAGCCGGTTGCAAATGCGGATAAGGCGTCGGTGGCAAAGGCGAAAACGGGGCGCGTGCCGGTTAACTTTACTCAGCTGAGTTTCACGCCGGAGACAGATGGGATCGATCCGAAGACCGGGCAACCGGAGTATCAGAAATTCGCTCCTCAGTCGGTCAAAGATCTCAACGGGAAAGAGGTGCGGATCCGCGGCTACATGATGCCGATCCGGATGGATGGAAACGAAGTGCGGGAGTTTCTCATTGTGCCCAACCAGTCGGCCTGCTGCTACGGAACGACCCCACGGTTTTGGGAATTCATCGTCGCGGTGAAAACTGGCGATGCGGTCCCAAATCTGATGGACACGCCGCTCACATTCGAGGGCGTGCTGAAAGTGGGCGACGTCTATGAGCAAGGTTACTGGACGCAGCTCTACACGCTGGAGTGCACACGGGTGATCAAGTAAGCCTGACGAGAGCAGCGCACGTAAGGCGGTTGAGGACGTTAAACGCCTTCATTTGAAATCGTGGGAGGCTTGTGTGGGCACGCCGACGACACGGAGTGCCTCGATTTTCTCCGC
>JBEVND010000221.1:0-3228 GCA_040508285.1 Rariglobus sp.
CCACGTGGCCCCGACTTCGGTAAGCGCGGCCGTGAGCGCCTCTTTTTTCAACGTGAGGAGCGGTCGCACATGCACACGCTCACCGGGCATTGCTTGGAGCGGACGCGGTGCAGCGAGCCCCGCGGTGCCACTACCACGTGCAAGACGCATCAAAATCGTCTCGGCGATATCGTCCTGCTGATGTCCGAGCCAGAGCGCCCGGATTTTCCGCCGCTTCATCTCGCTTTGGAAAAAAACAAAGCGCGCCGCCCTCGCCTCCGCCTCGCTGGCACCTTTGCGCGCCTGGTCCCATTCTCCCGCTACAGAGCGCACCCCCAAGGCAACGCACACACGCTCGCAAAAACGCGCGTCCGCCGTCGAGGAGCGTCCGCGCAATCGATGATCAAAGTGCAACGCGACCAAGCTCGCGCGACGCTCCGGCCAATGCGCCCAAAGCAGCAGTAACAGAGCGAGCGAATCGGCGCCGCCCGAAAACGCGACCGACCACGGTCGCCGCGCGGAGTCGCTGTCGCCGTCCGCCCATTTTAAAACGCCCGGATGTAGCGCGGTCCGCGGGACGAGTGCCGCCAGTGCGGCGGCGACCTCCGGCCAATCGGGTTGTGAGCGTCGCGCCATGTTTGAAAAGAGGAGGCCCGCTTGCGGGCGATGGGTGGAATCGACTGCGAGGAGCGCACGCCGATCGCCTGTCACGGCAGGCCTCCACCTTTTCAAATCATCAGGCGAACGTCAGGTATTCCTTGCCGAAATACGGCACGAGCGCCTCGGGGATTTTCACGCGGCCGTCGGCTTGAAGGTTATTTTCCAGCAACGCGGCGAGCACGCGCGGCACGGCGAGACCGGAACCGTTGAGCGTGTGCACGAGCTCGGGCTTGCCGTCTTTGCCGCGGAACCGGATCTGCGCGCGACGGGCTTGGAACGTTTCGAAATTCGAGCAGCTCGACACCTCAAGCCAGCGCTTCTGGCCAGCGGACCACACTTCGATGTCGTATTTTTTGGCCTGCGAGAAACCGAGATCGCCACCGCACATGAGCAGCACGCGATAAGGCAGACCGAGCTTCTGAAGCAGGTTCTCGGCATCAGTGCGCAACGCGTCGAGTTCGCCGTAGCTGGTCGAAGGATGCACCCACTTGAGGAGCTCGACTTTGTCGAACTGGTGAAGGCGGTTCAGTCCGCGCACGTCTTTACCGTAGCTGCCGGCCTCGCGACGGAAGCACGGCGTGTAAGCGCAACGGCGCACAGGGAGCGCGGCTTCATCAAGAATCTCGTCGCGGAAGAAATTCGTGAGCGGCACCTCGGCGGTCGGGACAGCGTAGAAACCGTCGGCGACGGCCTCATACATCTGGCCTTCCTTGTCGGGCAGCTGGCCGGTGGCGGTGGCGCTGGCGGCGTTGACGAAGATCGGCGGGTTGACCTCCACGTAGCCGGCTTTGCCGTTTTCGTCCAAAAAGAAGTGGAGCAACGCGCGCACGATGCGGGCACCGTCACCGATATAAAAAGGGAATCCGGCGCCGGTGACTTTGGAGCCGCGGGCGAAGTCGAAAAGTTTTTCGAAGCCATCGATCTCCCAGTGCGCCTTCGCGTCGGGCGAGAGCGTGCCGAGATCACCCCAGGTGGAGAACACGACGTTCTCCTCGGGCGTGCGGCCTTCCGGCACGGAGGCGTGCGGGATATTGGGCAGCGTCATCATGAGCTGCTTGAGCTTTTCCTCGGTGTCCTTGAGCGCGAGGTCGGCGTCCTTCACTTGCGTGGAGACGGCCTTCATCTCGGCGACCTTGGCGATGAACTCAGGCGAGCCCTTGGGCAGCTTCGCCATCTCGGTGTTGGCGGCCTTCTGCGCGCCGCGCAGGGATTCCACCTGTTGGAGCTGGCCGCGCCACTCCGTATCCAGCGCCAAGATGGCGTCGATATCTACGGAGAGATGTTTTTTGGCAATCGCCGCACGGACCACATCGGGCGATTCGCGAAGAAGCTTGGGATCGAGCATGACGGGAAAGCACAACCCACCCTCCGGCCGGAATAAACACAAATCTTGCCGAACCGCTTACTCCCGCCCGCGCAGGTCTTGCAGCGCCTCGAGCACGGTCTCCGCCTTCAGGTCTGCCAAAACCCCTGCCGGAGCCACCACGGCCTGTGTGCGACGCGATCCGATCGGCCACGGCCCGAAGCGCAACGGCGAGGTCGGGCCGAAGATGGCCAGCACGCGATTGCTCGAAGCCGCCGAGAGGTGCATCGGGCCACTGTCGTTGCCAATGAAGACCGACGGCTGGCGCGCCAGCGCGATCATTTCATCGAACGGGCAACCCGTGAGATTAAGAAACCGACCTTCGGGGATCGCGCCTTCGGGGGCGGCTTTTTGACCGGCGCACCACGCCACACGGCTTCCGGGGATTTTTTGCCAGATCAGCTGAGTGAGATCCGAGAATCCCTTCCATTCCTTTTCGACGCCCCGGCTGTCGGTAAAAATCACGAAATTGAGCGTCGGGTCCGCACTGAAAAACGACTGCCAGGCGAACGTCGGCGACGGTTTTAGTGCCAGCGGAAACTCGATCTGTGTGGCGAAGCCCGCGGCTTCGGCAAAACCCTGCAAAACCGAGATCGCGTGGTGCGGACCGGCTTTGGCGGGCAGCGGAATGCGCTTGTTATAGAAGAGCCCCGCACCCTCACGGCTGTCGGTGCGGCCCCATTTTTTCGGTGCGCGCGCGGCCGCCGTCATCAAGCCAGAGCGCAGCAATCCCTGCATGTCCCACACGGCATCGAAGCGACGCGCGCGCAGCATTTTCATAACGTCCCAGATCGCCCGCCAGCCTTGTTTGCGACGGAACAGGATGACCTCGTTTACGAAGGGAGCCGACTCGACCAAACCCGCGAAGCGATCGCGAACGACCCATGTGATTCGCAGATCGGGCTGCTGACGCGCAACCGTTTGCAATACCTGCAACGCGTGCACGATATCGCCCAAGGACGAAGGTTTGATAACCAGCAGGCTTTTCATGGCGTCGGGATTTGGCATGGCGTCAATCGCACGGCAGGCTTGAGTCCGCCTCTCTTTCCTTCAACTAGATTTCCCTCCATGTCCGACCTAGCACTCTTCGATGCCGGCGCCATTGCTGCGCAACAGACCCAATTGACCGCCGACTGGCACGTCACCGAACCTGCCGCCACCGGCGAAGGCTTCGTCGGGCTCATCGCCCAAAACCACCTGCGCAACTTCCAACTCTGGCACGAAGA
>JBEVND010000238.1:0-3922 GCA_040508285.1 Rariglobus sp.
CCGGTGGTGAACTCGAGCAGCAGGTAAACGTGATTTCCCTCGATGGTGAAACGCAGGTCTTTGAACTTGCCGTGACGCGTCGTGGATTCGGCGGCGGCGCGCAGGCCGTCCATGTTGCCAAGGCACCACTGCACGAAATTTCCGACTTCCAGCAGCGAACGAAACGCATAGGCGGGCGCGCGGCCCACGCCCTCGCTTAGCACCAGCGTGGTCGCTCCGCCCGCCAGCGTCATCACACTGGCACCGCGGTGATAACTCGCGACCAGCGCGGCCTCGGTCGTGGCGAGCGGCACGTAGTAATCGCCCTGTGCCGCGATGCCATTGACGCGCAGCGGACCGGCGAGACCGACGGGGATTTTCACGGTGCCGATGAAGTTCTCGATGTTGCGCGCAAACAACGCGTGTCGCTCCACCGTGGTTGCGTCGGCCAGTTCGCTTTTTTGAGCGACGGCTTTTTCCGAAAGCAGCGCCCAGCGTTTATCGATCACGGCAGGATCGGTCAGCGAAGCACCGGGAACGCGCGGCGAGGCGGGATGCTCCTTCGGACTTAGCCGCTCGACGATTTCCGCCGGTGAGAGCTTTCCGGTGAACGTTTCGAGGTGCTTGCGGGCTCCGTCATGCGTGGCGGACATAATCCGAAATCACAACGTCACCCTACCGTGCTTACAAGCCCTCGATTCCCTGCGCATCCGAAGGCTGGCCACCCGTATCACGTTAACGATACAACACGTCGACTACGTTGCGCACTTGTTGCTCGTCGGTGAGCCCGTCGACCAGCGAATCGGGAATTTGTCCGAGCCGGCGAAAGTGCGCTGCGAGTTCCGCGTAAAGGACCAGTCGCGCAGCCGGTTCGATTTGCTCGCGGCGTGCCAGCGCCTGCCAGGCGGCCCTGGCTTCTTCCGCGGTCGATTCACGCCGCAATCGTGCCACGAGCGCCACTTGGCCGCGCAGGGAATTGTAACGGAGTTCGCCCACCACCGTTGCGTCGGGCGCGGGCTCGATCGCTTCGTGCACCACGATCGTTCCTGCAGCGAGATCGCCCAGCCGTTGACCGCGTGCGCTCACGAGCGAAGCGATACCACCGACCGCATACGCAAAGGGCAGGCAGTCGATAAAGCGCAACAGGTTTCTCATCACGCACTGCGCAAAGGTGAGGCGAAGGCCACGTGCGTCCACGACTCGCAGGCGCATCACGCGTTTGCCGACGGTCTGGCCACGCCAGCTGTAATCCATGAGCACGTCGTATCCGCGCGAGATCACGAAATACATCACTACGAAAACACCTTGAGCCGCGTCTTTGCTGATGATGTTCAGCGGCGTGAGGATCAACGACACCAATCCCCAGATGGTGGTGACCAACGCCCAGTCGATCAGCAGCGCGCCCAGCCGTAGCACCGGGCTCGCGATCCGAAACGAAAACTCAACGCCTTCCGGCGTCGTCACCCGCACTCGCCGCACGCCTGCGCTCATGCGTTGTCCTCCTTGTCTTTGGCAGCGGCCGAACCCGAGCGGGTCAACCACCAGATCAACGCCGTCAGTTGCGCCACGCCAAACGCGATTTTCACCGAATACGGCACCGCCGGTTCGTGGTGCTGCGAGAGAAACGCCTCGATGAGTCCCGCCCACACCAACAGCAGCGCCGCGCCTGCGCACAGCGTGGCTACATCAGGCGCCGCGGCCCGCAAACGTGCGCCCATCGGCTTGCGTTCGCGCCGGCCGATCAATGCCTCGGCAAGCACGAAGCCAGCCTGTCCGCCGAGCAGCATCGCCGGGATTTCCACGGAGCCGTGCGGTAACAACCAGCCCGCCAAAAACACGATCTGCCCCGCGTTCACGTAATCAAACGCCACCGCCCCGAGGATGACGCCGTTGTAGAACATCAGCACCAGTGTGCCCACCCCGGCGCTCAGCCCCAACGCCATCGCGTTGAGCGTCACCTGCGTATTATGGACCATGAGCGAACCCGCAAAGGTTGCGCGTCGTCCTTCGCCATGATCGTCGCCGTCACGCGCACGTTTTTCTTCATCGGCCACGCGCTCGGCCGGATCGCCCGTCAGATGTGAAAACGGCATGATCACTTCCTTCGCCTCCGGATCGAAGGCCAGCGCCAATGCCCCGAATGCCGAACCCGCGAGCATCAAAATCAACGCGAACCAAAACGCCCCCGCCCGCCGCCTGAACGCCTGTGGAAATCCGCGTGACAACCAAGCCCACGGACGCACGCGCACACCGGTCGAGCGTTGACCATGGATCTCCGCATAACCCCGCGCCACCAAGCCTTCGAGATAAGCCCGCACGCTCGGATCCGCCGCATAGGTGCGGAGCCGCGCCAGGTCCGCACACGCACGCTGATAGAGCGCCTCCAGTTCACACGCCTCGGCCACCGGCAGTTCACGCCAGGGATCATCCGCGAGCCGGCGCAGCACCGTGTCGAGCTGTTCCCAGCGCGGGCGTTCCTGTTCGATGAATCGCTCGAGGTTTACGATCATAGCGCCTGCCTTTGCTTCACCTTCAGATATTGGGTCAACAACTCCGCGGCATACGCCTCGTCGCGTAATAACTGCACGGCAACGCCCGCCGGTCGCAGGCGTTGCGCCAAGGCCCGCGCCTCAGTCCAGCGCAGATGCCCCGCGAGACGCCGGTAGACTTCCTCCGTCGAGCGCGCCTCCGCACCGGTGAACAGCGGCGCGACTTCCGGCGGGCACAACTGGTTCACGTGCACGAGATGTTGCCGGCCGAGCAGCGGCAAGTGTTTCGAAAAATCTTCCGCCACCACCGGATCGCTGAGGTCCGTCAGGATAAACACCAACGCACGTCGCCGCAGTCGTTGCCGGAGCGAGCGCACAACCTCCGCCGCATCAGGACTCGCTTCGCCGGGTTGCAAGGCATGCACCGCATCGCGACACGTGGCGTAGTGTCCGCTTCCGCCGCCCGCCGCGATGAATACGCGCACGCGGTCATCATAAACGACCAGCCCAAAGCGGTCGCCCTGCCGCTGCGCCGCCAACAGCAGCACCATCGCCGCGGTGATGCTGCGCTCGAGCGCGGTCACTTCCTTGCCGTCACGCACCAGCGTGCGTGCGCTCAACCGCGAGGCATCGATCACCACGTAGACTTCCTGCGTGCGCTCGACCTGGAAGATTTTGGTGACCGGCTTGCCGCGCTTGGCGGTCGCCTTCCAATCGATTTCATCGAAGCCATCGCCCGGCAGGTAATCTCGTAGTTTCTCGAAATCACGCCCGCGCCCCACTTGTCGACGCGCGCGCATTCCCCACGGCCCGCGATCGAGAAACAACGCGGAAAACGCCTTACGCTCCGTCATCAGATTCGGCATCACCCGCACTTCCGTGGCGAGCGGCACGCGCCGCCGCAGTTCCCAAAAGCCCCACGGACTCGTGCGCGCGAGACACGCCAGCAAACCACCGAAACGTCCGCGACGTGTGGGCGTCAGTTTCCATACCGCCAGCGCCCGGGGTGCTTCTTTGACAAAAACCACGTCGCGCTCCGCGTCTTCCACGTCGAACACCACCGGCGCGGCCAGGGCCAGACGCACCGCACCGCCACGCCCGTCCAAACCAGAGAAAGTCAGCGGGAGCGTTCCGGGACGGTCCTTGGTCAGACGCACGACAGCAGGCGCCGCGACTTCAGGCCAATTATCACCAGTTAACCCACGCGCGAGATCGAGCAACGCAATCAACACCAGCAGCGCGCTCGCGATCATCCAAAACGGCGCGAGCTCCGGCAGCGGTCCCGCCAGCACCGCGAGCGCGAGCAAACCGCCCACCCAGACGATCGCACGTGGAGCCGGCACCGCCTGCGTTTTCACGCGCGGCGGCACAGCGATTCCCTGCGAATCGGAATCGCGCACGACGGGATTGGACGAGAGAGCGGACACCGTGTTTTCCCTGGGTTCAGCGCGGCA
>JBEVND010000247.1:0-4051 GCA_040508285.1 Rariglobus sp.
CTCGGTCGCCGCGCCGTCACGCTGCAGCTCGATACGGCGCGCACCGATACGTTTGCCGCATTCTCGGCGTCGCTCAAAACCGCGCTCGCCGCGACGTGGGGTCGCGAAACCTTCGACTTCCTGATCAACAACGCCGGCATCGACCGCCGCGCACCGTTTGCGGAGACGACCGAGGCGGCGTTCGACGAGTTGATGGCTGTGCATTTCAAGGGCGTGTTCTTCCTCACGCAGACGCTGCTGCCGTTGCTGGCCGACGGCGGGCGCATCGTAAATACGTCAACGGGACTCGCGCGGTTTTCAGTGCCGGGCTACGCGGCGTATGCGTCGATGAAGGGTGCGATCGAAGTGCTCTCGCGTTATCTCGCGAAGGAACTCGGTGCGCGGAAGATCAGCGTGAACGTGGTGGCACCCGGCATCATCGAGACGGATTTCACGCAGGAGGCGTTATCGCATCCGGGTGCGCGCGAGTTCATGGAGAAGAACATCGCGCTCGGCCGCGTCGGCGTGCCGGACGACATCGGCGGCGTGGTGGATTTCCTCTGCTCCGAAGCCGGGCGCTGGGTCAACGCGCAGCGTGTCGAGGCGTCGGGCGGGATGTTTCTATAAACCGGAGCGCGGCCGGCGGTGGCGGCGCGGGGTTATGACGCGCCGTCGGGCTGGGTGCTCCAGCCGGTTTCGTGACGTTGATAACTTACGGTGCGCAAGGTCGTGAACGTTGATTGATCCCACGTGCGCACCTCGATGGTGATGGTGTCGCCGTCGAGGGTGATGCGGTTGTATCCATTCGGGTCCGACGCGCGCACACGGCGCGAGATCGCGGTGCCGGCTTGCACGGCGATGATCGCGCGGTGCGCGGCGGGATAATGCGTGCGCGTGTCGCCCGAGTAGCTGTGGTGCAGATGGCCGGCAAGGAGCACGTCGACCTTGCCTGCATCGAGCACGGTGAGGGCGCGGACGGCGCGGCCCACGAGGTCGATGTGGGCATCGCTCGATCCCTTGGCGGGCGGTGGGATAAACGGATGATGGGTGACGACGACGCGGAAATGCGCGCGGGTTTTTCCAAGGTGGGCCTGAAGTGCCTCGATCTGATCGAGGGAGATGCGACCGCTTTTCCAAGTGAGCGAGCGGGCAGTGTTGATGCCGGCGACGAATAACTCGCCGTCATCGTAAACGGGATTGAGGTCTTCGCAGATAAAACGGCGGTAGCGGGCAAGGGGCGCGAGGAAGCGGCGCAGCACATCGTAGAGTGGCACGTCGTGGTTTCCTGGCACGCAGAGCTGCGGGTAGGGCAGTGAACTTAGAAAAGCCTGCGCAGCGAGGAACTGGCTGCGGCGGGCGCGCTGGGTGAAATCGCCGCTGCTCACCAGCAGCGACGGGGCGAAGACATGCAGATCGTTGCGCAGGGCCTCCGCCAACTCCGGCCGCTCCGTGCCGAAGTGAAGATCGGAGATGTGCGCAATGGTTCTCATTTCGCCGAAGGTTGCGGTGCGGATTTGGCGGGCTCGGCACGTGGCGCGAGCACACGAAGGGCGCTGGCGCGCATGCGGAAACGCAGCGGGCTTTTGAGGTCGATAAGTTCGCCATCGACGGCGACCGGTAGCGTGCCGCGTTCGTTTTCGATGGTGATTTCGGTCGCGGGTTCGGAGGCCAGCGCGTCGGCGGCGTCTAGGCGGCGGACGAGCGACTGCAGCGCCATGCGAAGCGCGGCGAGGTGGCGATGCACGTGCGCGGTGTAGATCCACAGCTGACCCTCGTCGAGGCGTGCGCGCATGCTTTTGTTGAGCACGTGGCCGGAGTAGCGGTTGTTGGCGATCACGACGACTGGTGTGCGCACGCGTTGCGCTCCGCCGCCGTTGAGCGCGATGCGCAGACGCAACCGGCGAAAACGGAGGAATGTCTGAAACGAAGCGCGGATCATCGCGCGCCATTTGCCGTGACCGTGTTCTTCCTGCAGCGCGTCGCGGCGGCGCACGGCCTCGGCATAGGAACCGAGTGAACAATTGTTGATGAACACCTCGTCGTTGACCTCCCCGATGTCGACCGCGCGAATCTCGCCTCCGACGAGCGCGGGCACGGCTTTTTTGATGTCGGGCGGCATGTTCAGGTCTTTCGCGAAGTGATTCAGCGTGCCGAGCGGGAGCACGCCGAGCGCGATGGAGGTGCCGGCGAGGACGGCGGCGGCGCTGCGCACGGTGCCGTCGCCACCACCGATGATCACGGCGTCGGGACGGGCGGCGACGGCTTCACGCAAGGCGTCTTCGATCTCTTCAGGCGGGACCGCACGCACCTCCGCTTCGGCTCCGGCGGCGGCGAACGCCTCGCGAAGGGCGGCGGGCTCGAGATCGGAGGAACCTTTTGCGGCGGTGCCGGCCTTGGCGTTGAGAATGACGATGACCTTCATGGGCTTGAGCGCGGTGTTATCCGAGCCGACCCGTGGACGGACGGTTGGTTGCGTGGCATTTGGCGAGCGGGCTTGTCGGCGGCGGGCGCGGCATGTTGCATGCGCGGCATGATTTCCCGTTTGAAGGCCCGTTGGAAAACCGCCGGTTGGAACGAGTTCGTGTTGTTCGCGAGCATCGCGGCGGTGTGTGTGGGCGTGTGGTTGTTCATCCACATCGCGAGCGTCGTGGCGCACGAAACGCATCTGGAAACCGAGACGCGGTTCATGCAGGCGCTGCGCAATCCCGACAACCTGCACGAACCGGCCGGCCCGCTGTGGTTGATCGAGATCGGGCGCGACGTGAGTGCATTGGGCGGTGCGGTGGTGGTCATCTCGCTCTCGCTGCTCGTGATCATTTATCTCGGCATGCGCCGGCAGTGGGGCCGTGTGGCGTTGATCGTGGTGACGGTCGCCGGTGGCTATGCGCTGAGCAACACGCTCAAGATGTCGTTCGACCGCGAACGGCCGGACATCGTCCCGCATCTGTCGCAGGTGCACTCGGCGAGTTTTCCCAGCGGGCACTCGATGTTGTCATCGCTGGTTTACCTGACGATGGGGGCGTTGCTGGCGCAGGCGTCGGATCGTCGGCGGGAGAAAATCTATTTCGTGAGCGTGGCGTTTTTCCTGACGTTCATGATCGGCCTGAGCCGCGTGTTCCTCGGCGTGCACTACCCGACGGATGTGCTGGCTGGCTGGAGCGCGGGAACGGCGTGGGCGGTGACGTGCTGGCTGGTGGCGTCGCGATTCAGGCCAACACCGCAGGCGGGCTGAGGAGGCGGCGAAAGGCCGCGGTCTCCGGGTGCGCTATGAGCGCACAAAGCCTCACGTCTCGAGGGCGATCAACGCGAGACCACTGGCGGGGTCGTGACGGCGCTCCAGCGCGCCGGCTTGAGTGAGCATGAGTTCGAGGGTCGGGCGCACGGTGGCTTCGACGAGGTGACCACCGATCGTCGAGCCGTCACGTTTGCCCAGGACGACGTGAATATGCGGCACGGGCTCGTCGCCGTTCCATGCGAGATCGCCCATGAAGACGAGCACCTCGACCTGTTCGTTCACATGGATGTTGATGTATTCCTTTTTCTCCCAGTCGAAGTAAGCGATGGTGGCTTTGCGAAAGGCACCGATGCCGGAGATACGGGCGGCGCGGATGTTTTCGGAGCGCGCGAGTTTTTTTAGCGAAGACATGACCTCGTCGCCGGTTTCAAAAATCAACGCACGCAAGGTGCCGCCGTGCTGGGTCAGGGTTTTGTCTTTCATGATGGGGCTCAGCGAGCAGCGGCGGAGTCGCCCTGTCGCGGGACTGGTCATCATAGGGAAACCTGCGACCACGCTCAACCGGCACAACGCCCCAGACGGGGGTGGGGGAAACCCAGTTGCGCCGCGCAGGAGCAGGTGCATCTCAAGCGTTAAGCTCTGCGTTCATGCCCCATGACCCACGCCAAAGGTCACCCTATGGTTGAGGGTGCCGCGACGGGATACGGTTAGAACAGACCATCCAACCACAACCTCCCAACCTGAAAGGACACTCCCATGCTACGCACCGCTGAATCTCTGTTTAAATTTGAGCTCAAAGCCCGCGACGGCGTGCTCGGAAAAGTGAAGGATTTCTAC
>JBEVND010000251.1:0-3298 GCA_040508285.1 Rariglobus sp.
TTAAACAGTGGCCCACCTCACGCGGCCAATGCATGGCAATAACGTGCCAGTTGTTGGTCCGTCAGCGCACTCGAACGCTGCAAAATAAACGTCGCCTCTGGCCGCCAGAGCAATGCGCGCAATGGCTCCAACAGACTGCGGGGCACGTCTGGATCCACCAGATTGCGGAGAATTGCCAAAGTTTGGCGAGAAGCGGGCAGCCCCAGCCATTCGAGCACCGCAAAGATTCCGCCCCGTTCATGGACGACCGCCAATTCGTCCCAGCGCAACGCCTCGGTGCCTCGCAGTTCGGCGTGAGCCGCGAGGAACGGCACGAGCGCCGGGGTCTCGTCCAAATCAACGAGCAACGACGGGCAACGTGCCACCATCAACAATGCCGCGAGGCGCCCAAAACGAAAGCGTTCCAAAAACGTCCGCTCGGCGGCCGGCACGTAATCCAGGTAGCGACGCCATGCCGCCGTATCCAACTGCACACTACCCGAGGCGATGATCCCCTCGCCCACGGCGATCGGCTCCCACCGTTCACCATTCAAACGCTCCAGCGCGACCTCGGGCCAGACAGTTACGCGATACGTTACCCCGAAATGCGCCCAAGCCAGCTCCAGCGGAGCCGGAGAAAAACGTGAGGCGGGACGAGCGGTTACTTTGGCGCGGGCGGTGCGAGATTTCATGCGCTCATCTTACCCAACGCTTGGGACAATGCTTGTCCCATCCTAAAAGTTTCTCCACTCTTTTTCGAAATGGAACCCCGAGCGCAGCTTTCCCGCCCGCCCCTCGAACGTATGTTGCGTATTCATGATGAACTACGTCGGGGCACGCTCGTGAATTGCACGAAGCTCGTGAAAACCCTCGAGGTCTGCCGCAAGACCGTGGTGCGTGACATCGCGTTTATGCGCGACCGCCTCGATCTTCCCATTGAGTTCGATGCGCGTATCCAAGCCTACCGCTACACGCATCCCGTTAATTCATTTCCCACCGTGCAGGTCACCGAAGGCGAGTTGCTGGCCCTCCTCGTCGCCCAGCGTGCGCTCGAGCAATACCGCGGGACGCCTTTCCATCGTCAGCTGGAAATTGCCTTTGAAAAACTCGCCGGCGGGCTTCGGGATAAAATCTCCTTCGCTCCCGCCGACGAACTTCGTGCGGTGTCGTTCAAGAACATGGGCGTTGCCAAAGCCGATCTCACTGCTTTCAACGCGCTCAGCGGCGCCGTGCTTCGCCTGAACGAGGTCGAGTTCGATTACCGCAAACCCGGCGCCACCACCACGCAGCTGCGACGCGTGCAGCCCTACCACCTCGCCCACCGCGAAAACCTTTGGTATCTCATCGCCTACGATCTCGAGCGCAAAGCCACGCGCACCTTTGCCCTGCCCCGCATCACCAGCGTCAACGTCACAAAGAAACACTTCGAAAAACCCGACGATTTCTCACCCGAGAAGTTCTTCGCCTCCGCCCTCGGCGTGCTGGGCGGAGATGGAAATTTCCTCGTCGTCATCCGCTTCAATGCCGAAGCCGCCGATCTCGTGCGTGAACGCGAATGGCATGAATCCCAAGAGATGCGCAACCTGGCCGACGGACGCCTGGAGTTGACCCTGCGACTCGGAGCCCTCGCCGAGATCGAACGTTGGGTCCTCGGCTGGGGCGCGTCGGCAGAAGTGATCAAGCCGCCGGCGTTGCGCGACAAAATCCGCAGCACCGTCGGCCTATTGTCCGCGATCTATTAGAGCTTGGGATTGTCGGCTGAATCCGCGCGACGAACGTCCTCCAGCCACCAGCCATCAGTCTTGCGCAGAAGGAAACCAGTGATGGCGGTGCCTTTCGTCGCGGCGGGCGACTTGAGGGTGTCGGCATTGACTTTGAGCAGCATCGTCATCGCCTTCATTACGCCGGGGATTTCTTCGTGTTTTACGAGGAGCGCGGACTGTTCAGGCAACACGTTTACGATCACGCCCCGCAAGGGATGCCGCTTGGGCGCATCTTTGGTCTCGGTGCCCGCAGCTTGCGCGGACGTCACCGTTTTCGTTGTGGCGGCGACTAGTTTTGCGCCACAGGTGCAGCCTTCGTGGGCCTGCGTTTGCACGAGCAAGAACGGAGCGATCAGGAGAAAGATTCGAACAGTGATTTTCATGATATTAAAATTAAGGAGCGTAGAATTAACGAGTGCGCCGGCGGGTGAGAAAGAAGAGCACGACGCCAGACAGTGAGGCAACGAACGCGAGGCCGGTGAATCCGACGAGCAAGCCGTCGCGCCAGCCCTTGTGGGAAATGAATGAATACTTGTGGAGGCGACTGAAGATGTTCGCCTCGAACTGACGACTGTCATCCGTCATGCGCGCCACGCTTCCGGTTTGTGTGCTCACGTAGAGGCGCGTGCCTTTGCCATCATCGGCCTCGAGGCGATGAACGGGCAGCAGTCGGAAGATCGAGATGTATTCGGAGTCGAACGCCTCCAAGCGGTGCGCCCACCGCACCTCGACCCCACCGAGTTGGCGGCTCGCGATCTCGATCGCGAAACGTTGATCCGCTTCGGCATCTTCACGTCCGTCGAGCGCGTTGATGTAGAATGGAAGCGGCGTCCCTGCGAAACCGATTTGATACCAAGGCTCGCCACCGATCGTGCGGAGCGAGAGCGATTGCACTACACGTTCGCGTCCGCCGAGACGATCAATCGCTTCGGCCGGCGTGATGCGCACGTTGGCTGCATCGATCGAACCCGATGGCTGAGGGCGCGGAGGCGGGGATTGCGTCCACGTCATCACAACGTGAAGGACACCACTGCCCGAAGCGACGAGCACCGTGAGCGCACACGCCAGACCGATCCATCGATGCAGGCGGCGAATAATTACAGGAGACATAAGCAGAAAGATGCCCGGACAAAGTCACCTAACGGGTTACTATGTCCGGGAAGTTTGGGTGGGGTTTGAAGTTAGAAACGATACTCGATGCCGGCGAAAACGGAGCGGCCATCACCGGGAGAGAACTGACGTTGATTGGCGAGCAGATCGCCAAAACCAGGAATGATCCGCGAGTCCATCACGACGCCGGTGGTCGCGGCGTAGGTTTCGTCGGTGAGGTTTTTGGCCTCGACGAACCACGAGAGTCCTTTGTCCGTGCGGCGACCGAATTTGAAACCGAGGAGCGCATACGGATCCGCCGAAAGCGTGTTGGCGTGATCAACGTAGGATTTAACCGGAACCCATTCAAACGTCGGACCGATATACCAGCCGGACTTGAGCTCGAAGAGAAGTTCGCCGCGCACCAGATGAGGCGCTACGCCAGCAATGCGGTTGTCGTGAGAATC
>JBEVND010000276.1:0-3292 GCA_040508285.1 Rariglobus sp.
CGGCAAGCGTCCACCACGTCGTGTCGCCTACCACCAACACTGCAAAAATTTCAGGGCCCGCTGGATTCAAGGAAACCGCATCGTGCAAGCCAGATTCCAAAATTCAACCCCGCAATCACCTGCACGATCCTCAGGGTCAGCTTGTCGCGTCGGGCCCTTTTAAACCCTCAACGCTCATCGCCTCGCGCACGTCCGTTAACTGCGGTCCAAGGCAAAGGTTGAGACATGCCGGCGATGCAGCGGCCTTCCAAAACCAAGGCTTTCGCGGGGTGGTTACTTTACGCGTAAACCTCGGTCACCGTTGTTGTTTGCGGTCGGTTAGGATGCCCATAGGGCACCCCACTTTTTCATGCACGCAGGCCTTATCATCCTCGATTCGCACGCCTACGAGCGGATCTACGGTCAGGAGCACTTGGAGGCGATCTCCGGTCGCATCCGTCTGCTCGCCAAACCCATGACCGGCCGCGAAGCTTTGCAACGTCCCGACCTGCTTGCGCAAGCCGACGTGATTTTCTCCGGTTGGGGCGCGCCCCGGATGGACGTCGAATTCCTCTCCGCGGCTCAGCGCCTGAAAGCGGTTTTTTACGGGGCGGGCAGCATCCGTTATTTCACGAGCGACGAGTTCTGGGCGCGCAGCATCGCCGTCTCCAGCGCCTACGCGATGAACGCCGTGCCCGTCGCCGAATACACCCTCGCGACCATTCTGCTCAGTCTTAAAAACTACTGGTTCCACGCCGCCGAAATCAAACGCTCCGGCCGCCTCACCGAACGCATCCCCTGCGCCGGTGCCTACGGCAGCAAAATCGGCCTCATCTCCCTCGGCATGATCGGCCGCCTTGTGCGCGACCGCCTCCGCGCCTTCGATCTCGAAGTGCTCGCTTACGATCCGCTGCTCACCCCCGACGAAGCCGACCGGCTCGGCGTTGAACTGGTTTCGCTCGATGAACTGTTCGCCCAATGCGACGTCATCAGCCTCCACACCCCCTGGCTTCCTGAAACCGAAGGCATGGTCCAGGGTCGCCACTTCGAGCTCATGAAACCGCGCGCGACGTTCATCAACACCGCCCGCGGCGCCATCGTGCGCGAAGACGAGATGTGTGCCGTGCTACAACGCCGCCCTGACCTGACCGCCCTGCTGGACGTCACCTGGCCCGATCCGCCTCTCCCCGACTCGCCCGTATTCACCTTGCCCAACGTCATCCTCACGCCCCACATCGCCGGTTCACGCGATCGCGAATGCCGCCGCATGGGCCGACTGATGATAGAGGAGTTCGACCGCTGGAACCGCGGCGAACCGCTCAAGTGGGCCATTTCCGAGGAAAAATCCCTCACCCTCGCCTGAGCATTCCGACGCACATCCTCACTTTGTGAGCGGCCGCGTCCCCATCCACCGCGCCACCGGTTGACACCGTCCGCCGCGCAACCAGCCTTCGACTCAACGTCACCCCGCGCCATGCCCAACCCCACCCCCAGCACCGCTCTCACCATGAGCGAGCTGGCCAAGGCCGCCGGGGTTTCGAAGATGACCGTCTCCCTCGCACTGCGCGGTAACGAGAAAATCTCCGTTGCCACCCGCGAACGGATCCGCGCCCTTGCCGAGAAAATGGGCTACCGCCCCAATCCGCTCGTGCAGACGCTCATGGCCAACCTGCGCTCCACGCGGCCCGCCAACTATCACTCGACCATCGCCTGGATCACCGCCTTTCCCAACCGCGACGGCTGGTCAAAACACTGGGTCCACAAACACTACCACCAAGGCGCCGTCGCCCGCGCCGCCGCCCTCGGCTACAAGATCGAAACCTTCTGGGCGCTCGCCCCGCGTATGACCGGCGCCGCGCTCACCCGCATGTTGCGCGCCCGCGGCATCCGCGGACTGATCATCCCGCCCATCGCCGACCCGGGCACACGCCTCGACATCGACTGGGCGCATTTTTCCTGCGCTGCCATCGGCTACAGTTTCACCGAGCCGCGCTTGCACCGCGCTGCTGCCAATCTCCGCGAAGGCATGACGCGTGCGATCGCCGAATGCCAGCAACGCGGCTTCAAACGCATCGGCTTTGCCCTGCCCGTCGACACCGACGCCCGCGTGAACCACAGCTGGCTGGCCGGCTACCTCGCCTGGCAGCAGTTCATCCCGGCCAAAGACCGCCTGCCCGCTTTGCTTGCCCCAGGACGCATGGAAGAGCTCCTCCCCAACTGGCTCGGCACCCACCGCCCCGACGTCATCATCAGCCCTAACTTCGAATTCCTCCAGTGGCTACCGGCCCTCGGCAAACGCATCCCTGAAGACATCAGCCTCGTGACGCTGAGTTACCCCGACGACGAAGATGCCTCGATCGCGCACATCAGCGGAATCAATCAAAACAACTTCACGATCGGCGAGGCGGCGGTGGACCTCATTGTGTCTCAACTCCAGCACAACGACACCGGCCTGCCCGCCCATCCGCGCGTCATGCTCATCGACGGCTTTTGGAACGAAGGCACGACGCTGCGCACCTCCACCGCCAAAGAACCTGCAGGCCGCCCGCGCGCCAAAACCAAAGCGCGCTGAATTCACTGACCGCTTCAACGGGGCACGCAATCCCGGCGCGGTTGCAAGTTGAAGACTCAGGCTGCACCCGCACCCCGACGCTGACGCCGGACTGCAACCAAGCCCAACGCCAGCACACCGGCAAACGCCGCGTAAGTCGAAGGCTCGGGGATGGGAGCGATGTTCAAAAACCCGCTTCCATCAATGGTAGCCGCCTGACCATTGATAGTGATCTGTCCGAGCTGCGTAACGGTAAGGCCATTGGAGTTCACACCAATTTTTATACTGTCCTGTCCTGCAGTAAAATTAACGAAGCTCAGACCGATAGAAGAATCCCAAGCAACACCACTGCTTTCGCTGAAAACGAGCGCCGATGCACCTGCGCCCAAGTCGATGATCGAGCTGGCGGTAAGAAGACTGAGCGTGCCCAGAGTCTCGCTAAACCCTCCTGTGGAAAACGTGCCCCCCGCCATGACCAGATTGCTGGCATCGGCGATACGATTGTTATTCCCCAATGCCAGTGTGCCCGAGGTTACGGTTGTCGCGCCGGTGTAGGTATTATTTCCAGTCACATTGACCGTGTAGGAGCCACTCACCGTGATTCCGCCCGCGCCTGAAGTTACGCCACCACCCAGTGTGATGCTATTGTTACCAGCTCCATTGAACGTAATCCCTGCGGCATTGGAGATCGCTCCCGATATGGCAGTTGCATTGGAATTAGGCGAACTAGTGTTCACCGTCGAAGTGATGGTGAGCGCATCC
>JBEVND010000283.1:0-7475 GCA_040508285.1 Rariglobus sp.
GTCGGTCGAGATCGCCCGGTAAGGCGAAGGCATTGTTTTCTTCGGCCGCTGCTCAGGGGTGCGATGCGTTGTTGGTTTTAAATTTATAACCAAGCGTGCCGCCTCGGTGGTTGATCCATCAAGTCATTCGTAGCCGCTAAGCCGGCGATCCAGCTTCGGCATGCTTGTGACCTACGTTGCGAAGGTCGGTGGTCGTCGTCGGGCCGCGCGACCGCCTCACATCTTGAAGCTGGAGCTGAGTTGGAAGACGGCGCTGACGATCGCGAAAGCGATGAAACCAACGAAACTGAAAACGCCGAGGAGCACCACGGTGGCGATGATCTTGGTGAAGGCGTTCAGTTGGTGCGAAATGGCCTTCTGATACGCGACGGCGATTTTTTTGAGGCTCGGCACAAGGTTGCCGGTGTTTTCGCCGACGGCCAATTGATCGAGCACGAGGTCGGGAAAGCAGCCGGTGCGCGCCAGCGAGGCGGACAGCGCTTCGCCTTCGAGCACACGATCGGTGGCTTCATCGAAGGCGTGACGATGAACGCGATTGCCGATCTGGCGCTCCGTCATGCGGAGCGCTTCGGAGGTGGTGATGCCGTTTTCCAAGAGCACGGAAAGCGTCTGGCTAAATGAGAGCACCGTCTGCGAAATCGAGAACGGGCCGATGATCGGAAGCTTGAGCGCCCAGGCGTCGGTTTGGAGACGGCCGGCTTCGGTGTGGCGCCAGCGCCAGAACGCGACCGCTGCGAAGATGAGACCGCCGATGACGAAGATTCCGTATTTGAGGCCGAAGTCGGAGATCCCTAGTAACAGGCGCGTCGAGGTCGGGAGTTCGCCGCCCAAGGATTTGAGAAGCGTCTGCAGGCGCGGTAGCAGAAACACCATGAAGAAGATGATTACGCCGCCAGCCACGACCATCATGAACGCCGGATAGGCGAGGGCGTTGAGGACCTTTTGGCGCAGCTCTTTCTGCTCCTGCAGATGTGTGATAAGACGCAGGAGAACGTCGTTGAGATTGCCGGTGGCCTCGCCCGATTGGATGAGGTTGATCGTTGAGCCATCGAACACGGCGGGCAGCGATCCCATCGCGCGCGAGAGTTGCGCGCCTTCGCTGAGCTGCTCCCAAAGCAAGCCGCACAACACGCGCAGACGTGGCTCTTTGATGCGCACGCTGAGCATGCGCACGGATTCGCCGGCGGAGAGTCCGCTGGTGGTGAGATCGACGAGCGCCTCAAGAAACGGCAGGCGTTCGCGGCGCGAGAGCGACGAAGCGGCTGGTATTTTCGATCTGGTAAACGAAGTCGGCTGGGCATTCGCCTCGGACTTCGTGGCGCGCCCGGACGACTTGCGTTTGCCGGAGGCGGGACGAGCGGAGCTTTCGCTGACGTTGACGGGAGTGAGACCGCGGGCGCCGAGCAAACGGAGCGCGTCTTTACGTGTGGCCGCATCGACGATGTCACTAACGGTTTGTCCGTTGCGGTCGCGGGCGGTGTAGGAAAACGCGGGCATGTTCAGAGGGAAGCCGACGGCTTATTTCTCGGTGACCGTGATCACGCGGAGCACTTCGTCGAGAGTCGTATTGCCGGCTTTGACCTTGGCCCAGCCGGATTGGCCCAGCGTGCTCATGCCGTTGGCGCGGGCGCATTCGGCGAGGGTGCGGGTGCTCTCACGTTTGAGCACGAGGTCGTGGAGTTCGTCGCTGGGTTTGAGGATTTCAAACAGGCCGATGCGTCCGCGATAACCCGTGCCGCGGCAGCGGTCGCAACCGACGGGGCTGTGCAGATGCGTGACGCCGTCGGCTTCCGACGGATCGAGGCCGAGGATCGCCATCGTGTCCTTGAGCTTCGTGGCCGGCACAGGCTCGGGGCGGGAACAATCGTGGCACAGGCGACGCACGAGACGCTGGGCGATAACCAGCTCGATGGCCGAAGCCACGAGGAACGGTTCGATGCCCATGTCGATCAGGCGCGTGATGGCGCCGGGCGCGTCGTTGGTGTGAAGCGTGGAGAACACCAAGTGACCAGTGAGCGAGGCGCGGATGGCGATGTCGGCGGTGTCGCGGTCACGAATTTCGCCGACCATGATCACGTCGGGATCTTGACGGAGAATGGAGCGGAGGGCGTTGGCAAACGTGAGGCCGATCTCAGAGCGGATCTGGATCTGGTTAACCCCGGGAACCTCATATTCGATCGGGTCTTCGACGGTAATGATGCGCAGATCGGTGGAGTTGATCTTGCGAAGAAACGCGTTGAGCGACGTCGATTTGCCGGAGCCGGTCGGACCCGTGACGAGGATGATGCCGTGCGGATAATCGAGGACGTGGTTGATCTGCGCCTGCTCGCTCGGGCTCATGCCGAGCCGGTCCATGGTGTAGGCTTCCTTCTTCTGGTTGAGCAGACGAAGCGAGACGGACTCGGCGTAGATCGTGGGCGCGGTGGCGACGCGGATATCGAGGACGTTGCTGCCGGCGCGGAAGTTGATGCGGCCGTCCTGTGGGAGGCGTTTCTCGGAGATGTTCAACTTCGCCATGATCTTCAGGCGGGAGATAATCGCGTCCTGAAAGCGGCGGAGATTTTCCGGCACGGGCACCTGGACCAGCAAGCCATCCACGCGGTAGCGAATGGTGAGCTGGTTTTCCTGCGGCTCGAAATGGATGTCCGTGGCCTCGTCGGCGACGGCTTGCGAAATCACATCGGTGACGAAGCGCACGACGGCGGCGTCTTCGTCCACATCGGCGTCTTGTTGCTGCATGGTTTCGGGGGCGACGTAGTCCTCGTCGCCGCCTTCGAGACTTCCCGAGCCGACGCCGAAATGCTGGAGGATGAGATGGTGAATTTTTTCAGGAACGCCGAGATGCCAGACGAGCGGACGAGCGGTGAACGTGCGTATCCAATCCGCCATGACGGGCTCGGGCGGCCAGGCGGTGGCCAGGTGGAGCGGGGCGGAACTGCGTGCTTCGGCAGCAGGCGCGTCGGGGCTGGAATCCGCGTCGTCGGGCTTGGGGCCGAAGGCGATGGGCACGAGTTGGTAATCGTGAACGAGACGCGCGGGGAGGAGGCCGAGTGCGTCGTCGTCGGCTTCAAGATTGCTGGCGACGTCGAGGCCAACGGAGGCGGCGAGGGCTGCAAGGGTTTGCGGCTCGTCGAGGGCGAGGGCGGACGCGAGCAGTTTGAGCCGCTGGTTGCGAGGTGCCTCGGCGATCGCCTGACGTTGCGCGTCGGAGATGCGTTCGGCGAGCGAGATGGGAAGTTCGGCGGTAAAACCCGGGGCACTCATGGGTTTTTCGAGGGCTCGGCGATGCCGGTGGCTGCGGCGGAGGGACGGGAATTGATGAAGGCGCGCACGGCGTCGCCTTGCGGGTTTTCTTCCCAGCGTTTCATCGCCTCGGCGTTGTCCATGGCAGTGTTGGTCAGGACGACGGGGCGGAGGAAGAAGATCAAGTCGGTGCGGGTTTTGCTGCGGGTGCGGCGGCCGAAGAGATCGCCGATGAACGGGATGGGGCCGAGACGGCTGGTGACCTTGGAGTTGCTTTCGCGTTGGAGACCGCCGAGCACGATGATGTCACCGTTTTTGGCGCTGACGAAAGAGTTGGTGGTGCGGCGACCGATGCGCGGTTGCTCGTTGCCGTCGATGATGACGGTGCCAAGCACGTCTTCGACCTCCTGCTCGACCTCGAGCTGCACCGATCCGTCAGGTCCGATCAATGGTGTAACCTTCAAGCGAATACCGATTTCCTGCTGGGTAACGGTCGAGGAGGTGCTCAGGCCATTCGCGTTGCCCGTGGGCGAGGAGGTGGTGCCGGAGATAACGGGACGGGTTTCGCCGACAAAGATTTCCGCTTCCTTGTTGTGCGACGTGACGATGGTCGGGACGGAAAGAATGGTCGTGTTGTTTTTGCGTGGCGTGGTGCTCAGGCCAATGGCGGCGCTGAGGTTTTGGCCGTAGCCACTACTATCTGCAAAACCAGGAGCGGCGGCGGTGCCGGTGACGGAGCCGATCTGACCGCCGGGGCCCGAGGCGAGGAAGCCGGTGAGTTTGTTGTCCTGCACGCGGAGGCCGAGGCTGTCGATGCCGGTGGTCGAATCGTCGTTAATCGTGACCTCGGCGATGACCACTTCGATGCGAACCTGGGAAAGGAGGACGTCGATCTTGGCGACGAGTTCGCGCAGGAGTCGGATGTCATCGGCCGTGCCGGAGACGACGATGGCGTTGCTGCGTTCGTCGGGAAGAATCGTGAGCAGGCTGCTGAAGGTTTCCGTGGCGGCGGCGTTTTGAATCAACGTGGCGGCGGGCGCAGCGGGCGCGGCACCACCCGCGGCGGCGTTGGGAGTTGCCGGATTCTGGGTGCGGTTGGCGTTGTTGTTGGGATTGGCGCGATTGTTGGGCTGCTGGCCGGTGGAGCGTGTCGTGGCGGCGGTTTGTCCGCTGACGAGCTGGCTGAGGAGCGTGGCGACATCCACGGCTTTGGCGTTGTTCAACTGAAGGACATCAGTGCGAGTGTTGGGGTCGGCCTTGACGTCGAGTTTGCCGATGAGTTCGTCGAAGAACGCGTGCTGCTTCGGATCGGCGATGAGCACGAGCTGGTTGGTGCGGTCGTCGGCGGAGAGGGACAACGAGTTGCCGAGCGCAATCTGGTTGGGGCCTTGGAGCATTTGCTTCACGCGACCGGCGAGGTCGCTGGCCTTGGCGAAGCGGAGCGTATAGAACTTGGGCGCGAAATCGGTCGAGGCGGGGCGATCGAGCGCGATGAGGAGTTGTTCGACGCGCTGGAGATTCGAAATCGAATCGGTGACGAGGAACGCGTTGGTGTTATTAAAAAGGATGGCGCCGCCGAGCTGGACGTTGAGCAACGTGTTGAGCTGCGGGACGAAGTCTTGGGCCTTGAGGTTGGCGAGTTCGAAGACCTTGGAGGCAACGCGGCCGGTGGGCGGCATGCCGAGCAGTGAACCGGTGACCAGCTCGGGAGCTTCGGAGCGCGTTTTGTTGGCGAGCTCGACGATCTTGAGGTAGCGATCACCCATCTCGACGACGCCGATGTTGTTGAGGGCGAGAGCCGAGATGATGGCCTGAACCGCCTCGGACTTGGGGATGGGGCGACGGATGTTCAGCGTGATCGCGGTCGCTGGCAGGGATTGCGGACGCAGCACGATGCGACCGGTCATGTTTTCGAGGCTCTGGATTACCAAGTCCAGCGGGGCGTCCGGCAGGCGAAGAGAGTCGATCATCTCTTCAGGGTTTTTCACCGCAGGCACGGTGGTCGAAACAGGCTCCGAGGGCTGTGCGCTTAAAACAAACGGGGTAAGGCAAAGTCCTGCGATGACGAGCGGGCGGGAAAGTCGCATAAAAAGGATACGGATCGGCTGGGGCGAAAACGCCAAGAAGAGGCGAATGCCGGGGGGTTGTAAATGGAGTTGTGCTGACCGGCGTGGAAGAGCGCCGACGCAGTTGAAAGAAGGAAGCGGAGAGGTGAGGGGAGATGGATTTTGACACTTGCGGGCGCGAAAACCCGTCCCAACCGTGACGCTTCGCATGCCCAATAGTTTCGGCCATCTTTTCCGCATCACCACTTGGGGCGAAAGCCACGGTCCCGGCATCGGCGTGGTCATCGACGGCTGCCCGCCGTTGTTGCCGATCACTGTCGAAGAAATCCAGGCCGAGCTCGACCGCCGCCGTCCCGGACAAAGCGACATCACCACGCCGCGCAAAGAAGCCGACGTCGTGGAAATCCTTTCGGGTATTTACGAAGGCAAAACGACCGGCACGCCGATCGGGTTATTCGTTCGCAATACCGACCAGCGCTCCAGCGCTTACAACGAGATGAAACAGGCGTTTCGTCCGTCGCATGCGGATTTCACGTATCAGACGAAGTTCGGCGTGCGCGATCCAAATGGCGGCGGCCGCAGCTCGGCTCGCGAGACGATCGGACGCGTGGCGGCCGGCGCATTCGCCAAAAAAATTCTAGAACTGGCGCATGGCATTGAGACCCGCGCCTATATCACGCGCATTCACGACATCACGGCTCCGGCCGAGGCCTTGCAGGCGTTCCCGACGCTGGAGCAAGTCGAGGCGACGGCGGTGCGTTGTCCGCATCCCGAGACTGCTGCCGCGATGATTGCCCGCATCAAAGAGGTGCGCAGCCACGGTGATTCTGTGGGTGGCGTCATCGAATGTCGCATCCGTAACGTGCCGGTGGGTCTGGGCGAGCCGGTGTTTGACCGCCTCGAAGCCGATCTCGCCAAGGCGATGCTCTCTTTGCCGGCGACCAAGGGTTTCGAAATCGGGAGCGGTTTCGGTGGCTCGCTGCTCAAAGGCTCGGAGCACAACGATCTTTTTGAAAGCCGCGATGGACGCGTGCGCACGGCGACCAATCGCTCGGGCGGCGTGCAGGGCGGCATCAGCAACGGCGAGGAAATCGTCTTCCGCGTGGCGTTTAAGCCCACCGCCACGATTCTCCAGCCGCAGCAAACCGTGGACCTCGAAGGTCAGCCGACGGAGCTCATGGGCAAAGGTCGCCACGATCCGTGTGTGGTGCCGCGCGCCGTGGTGATTGTCGAAGCGATGGCCTCGCTCGTCCTCCTTGATCATGCGATGCGCCAATCGGCCCAAAATCGCACATTTGAGTTTCCTGCAAAATGAGAAAGAGTGCCGGCATGGATCCCGTGCCTCTTCTCGACTCTGACGACGTTATGTCTGCTGAAAACCCGCTTGTTTACGTCATTCTCGGCGCCGCTGGCTCCGGCCGTCGTGAGGTGTTGGCAGACCTGATCGATGGCGGATTGGGCGAGGGCGATCACGCCGCGGTGTTGTTGTCGTCCAACGAAATCGCCAGCGATGCCGACGCGAAACTCGTCAACGTTTCCCGCTGGACGTGGCACGAAGACACGATCGACGCCGCGCTGCCCTCGGGCGCGACGCACATCTTTTTTGTCACCGACGGTCGTCTGAATCCCGTGGATCAGATCGAGGCGCTGCAAAAATGGATGGCCGCGGTGCAAGCCGAGCTTGGTCGCGTGATCACCGTGGTGAATTGCCAGCTGGCTGAAAAAAATCCGCCGCTGATCGCCTGGTATGAAGCGTGTATCCATTTTTCGGATGTGACGCTGCTCAACCGCCGCGAAGGCGTGGCGAACAAGTGGATGTCGGAATTCCAGCTACGTTTTAAAGAGCTGTGCTATCCGTGTCTGTTCGAGATCGTGAAAAACGGCCGCGTGAAGAACCCGTTGATCACTCTCGATCCGCAGGCGCGCCGCATGTCGCATCTGTTCGACGTCAACGAGTGGACCGGTATCGACCTCGAAGGCGTCGAGTTTGGCACCAGCGGCGAAGACGAGGAAGATGACGCCGAGGAACCGGCACCGAAGAAGCCGGGCAAGAAAGGCCACGTGAACGAGTCGCCCGATGAGGACGACGACTGGAAGCCCGAAGTGGAGCCTTACCTCCTGCGTCTGCCGAACGGCCGTCGCGAGAAGGAGATTCCCGACATCAAC
>JBEVND010000306.1:0-4054 GCA_040508285.1 Rariglobus sp.
GATGGAGAGACACTTCTCTCGCGGGTTAATTTGCGAGTGGCCCAATCAGTAGGCTGCGATTTTAGCCGAAGGTTCGGACGATCCGTCCGTCGAAAGACCCCTTGTGTGATCGCCGCCTCCGTTACGCCCTTAATGGCTTAAGGCGATGCGGTGCTCAGCTGGTTTTGCGATTACTCCTGTAAGGGTGGCGTGCTTTTTGAGGTGTCCTCAGCAGGGGATTGTCGCTGTTTTTCCGTTTTTCACCTAGTGGATCTGTGGATTTTGTCTGGGTTTAGGTCTTTCGTATTTGTAAGGTGAATACGCTAACCTCAGTTGCCCTGTGTGGTGTGTGGTTGCCTGTGCTCGTCTAGTAGGGGTGTAGTTGGCCCGACGGCGGATGGCCACCGAGTGGCAATGGTCGAGCTGGCCACGCGTCCGAAGCCAGCGAAGCGGTGGACGCGGGGGCTGTCGTTTCCGGGCTGTAGAGCTTATAGCACCGCGTGACCGCCTGCTGGACACGGTTAATGAGTTAATTGCTGGGTGCGTTCCTAAGAAGAAAGCAAGGGTTCCGTGCTTGCCCCTGACTTGGTGCTCATCGCCTCAATGCCCGCAATTATTCTTCAATAGGCTTCTTCTGCCCTTTACGGCCTGTTTTCCCTCGGGGTGGGTTTTGCGCAGCTGCAGCAAGCTATTTTGAACAAGTTTTTCACGGGTGTCGGGGCATAAACCCATTGACGGAATTTTTCGGGATTCCCATAGGTTGTGTCATCTTAAGCGGGTGACCACTACCGGTTGTGGTTAGTAACGCGTCAGTAAGTTCCAGCAACTTTGGTTCGCTCGGGGCTTCGATGCGCTAAAAACAACCTTTTGTGCAGGCCGTTTCTCCTCCTATTGCCCTCAGTCTGCGCTAAGCGCTCCCTTTCAATCCTCCTCCTCTTTTAGTCATGCAGAAATCGTTTCAAGTCGGTGCCAAGACGTTCGTCCTCGATCAGGAAAAAGCCGAAGCCGCTTTTGCCGCCAAGAAGGTCATCAATGGTCGCGAGACCATGTGCTTCAACCTCCTCCCGCTTAAATATCAGTGGGCTTACGATCTCTATCGCACGATGAAGGCCAACCACTGGGAGCCCGAGGACGTGCCTATGGGCAAGGACATCGAGCAGTGGCGCGACACCAAGCTCGTCTCTGACGTCGAGCGTTGGATCATCCGCATGGGCATCGGCTATTTCTCCGCCGCTGAAGGCATCGTGGGTGACAACATCCAGCACGTTGTTCGCGAGCTCGTCACGGCTCCCGAATTGAAGCTCGTTCTCGGCCGCCACGCGCACGAGGAGAACATCCACGCCGACTCGCTCCTCTACATGATCTCGTCGCTGGGCATCAACCCGCACGAGTGTGAAGCCATGTTTGAGGACGTCCCCACGATCGCCAAGAAAAACGCCTTCGTCGTTAACAACTCGCGCAACCTCCGCCGCGACCTCGATCTCACCAAGACCGAGAACAAGCAGCTCCTCGCGAAGAATATTTTCCTCTTCGGCCAATGCATGGAGGGCACCCAGTTCTACGGCCTCTTCGGCATGATTCTGTCGCTCTATCGCCAGAACAAATTCCCCGGCATCGGCCAGATGTTCCGCTACACGCTCCGCGACGAGTCCAACCACATCGAGGTCTTCCGGAATCTGTTCATGGACCTCATCGAGGAGAACCGCGAGATCTGGACCACCGAGTTCAAGGAAGAGCTGCGCGCCACCATGGCCGAGGCCGTGCAACTCGAGAAAGACTTTATCCGCGACTGTCTCCCGGTGAACGCCGTCGGCCTCGCGATCGACGAGTTCCTCACCTACATCGATTACATTGCCGACCGCCGCCTCGAGGGCGTGGGCCTCAATCCCCTCAACTCCGGCGTGAAGAACCCGCTGCCCTGGCTCGCCGAGATGATGGACATCAAGAAGGAGCAAAACTTCTTCGAGGGTCGCGTCACCGAATACCAAAAATCCTCCGCGCTCACCAACACCTCTGACGACGACCTCTGAGCGATGCGCTTCAATCGCCCGTCGTCGTTGTTCTTCAAAAACGCAGTGAACGCCGCGGTTTCCGCGTCACTTTTTCAATCCGTCTCTGTCCGCCACGCCCTGTGTAGTCACGGCACCGCGCCCGTCGCGAGTGCCGTTTGATTTTTTCCCGCACGGAAGAGCCCACGCCTCTTCCGTTTTTCCGCTTCATTGTTTCTCCGTTTTTCGCCCGCCGTTTCTTTCACCGCCTCTGTTTCTTTTGTAGATGAATCCTTCGCTCTCCCACGATCTCGCGCTCAAGCGCACCACGCACTCCTCCGACAACAAGCCCGCCTACGCCTGGCGCGATGCCGTCCTCTCCGACACGCCCCTCCTTCCCGAGATCGTTCTCCTCGCCCCGCAGGGTGAGACCAAGTTCGACCTCGGCGAGATTGCCGACACCCTCGGCAAGGCCCTCACCAACGTCCACCTCGCCCGCGGCGAGACGGCCAACATCTTCACCGCCGACACGCGCGCCTTCGTGGGCCGCATCGTGAAGGAAGTCGCCGCCAACCTCGCCGGCGAAGCCCTCCGCAAGTCCCCCCTGCGCATCTCGCTCAACGACCTCTACGAGCTCATCGAGAAGACCCTCGTCGACAACAACGCTTACGACGTCGCCAAGAGCCTCCTCCTTAACCGCAGCCGCAAGCTCGCCACGCCCGCGCCCCACGCCACCGGCGCCGTCCGGGTCATCCGCCGCAACAAGCACGTCGTTCCCTTCATCTCGCAAAAGATCGAGATCGCCGTCCGCAAATCCTTCCTCTCGCTCCACCGCGACTCGACGCCCGCCGTCGCCATCACCGAAGCCGTCGCCGCCCGCGTCAACGCCTCCAAGCAATCCTTCGTTCACATCGAAGAGATCCAGGACATCGTGCAGGAAGAGCTCATGAAGGCCGGCCACTTCAAAGTCGCCGAGTCCTACATCCTCTACCGCGCCCATCGCAACGAAGAGCGTTTCGATGACGTCACCGACGGCACCGCCGCGAGCGCCAGCGAAGCCTCCGCCCCCGCGCAACCTTCGATGATCGTCATCAAACTCGCCAACGGCGAAAACCACCTCTGGGACCGCGCCGATCTCAAAGCCCGCATCGAGTTCGCCTCCATCGGTCTCGACCTCTGCCTCTCGCACGACGAGATCGAGGCCGAGCTCCTCCGCTCCGTCTTCGACCAGATCTCCAAGAAGGATCTCGACCAGACGATCATCCTCAACTCGAAGACCCTCATCGAGCGCGACGCCGATTTCGCCCGCTTCGCCGGCCGCATCCAGCTCACCTACATCTACGAAGAAGTCCTCGGCTGGGACATCGTCAAAGACGGCATCGCCAAGCTGAAGAGCTTCCACGTCGCCGCCTTCAAGGCCTACCTCGCGCACGGCGTCACCATCAAGCGCCTCAACCCGCGCCTCCTCGACTTCAACCTCGATAAACTCGCCGCCGTCCTCGACCCGTCCGCCGACCTCGAGCTCGACTTCCTCGGCATCCAGACGCTCTACGATCGCTACCTGATCATCGACAAAACCGTCAAACCGTCCCGCCGCCTCGAGACGCCCCAGTTCTTCTGGATCCGCGTTTCCATGGGCCTCTTCCTCGACGAGCCCGGCGATCGCGAAGCCAAGGTCACCGGCCTCTACGAACTCTACAAGAGCCGCCGCTTCTGCTCCAGCACGCCGACCCTCTTCAACTCCGGCACACTCCACTCGCAGCTCTCCTCCTGCTACCTCTACTACGTCGATGACTCCCTCGAGGGCATCATGTATCGCGGCATCGCCGAAAACGCCCAGCTCTCCAAGTGGGCTGGCGGCCTCGGCGGCTCGTGGACTGCGGTCCGCGGCACCGGCGCGCACATCGGCGGCACCAACGGCGAGTCCCAGGGCGTCATCCCGTTCCTGAAGCTCCACAACGACCAGCTCGTCGCCGTCAACCAGGGCGGCAAGCGCAAGGGCTCCGGCTGCGCCTACCTCGAGTCCTGGCACAACGACATCTTCGAGTTCCTCGAGCTCCGCAAGAACACCGGTGACGACCGCCGTC
>JBEVND010000332.1:0-3895 GCA_040508285.1 Rariglobus sp.
GCTGCGCGCCAGAAACGTCACGTCGTGGCCGGCGCGCATGAGCCGTCCGCCATAATAAAGACCGAGCGCTCCCGATCCGACGATTGCGATGGTTTTAAACTGCGAAGCCATGACGCCGATTACGCGCCATGGCCTGCCTCAGCGAAAGGTTATTTTCCCGGCGCATCATAACCTTGCGAGGCCTGATCGAGGACCAACACCCAGTCCACGGTTTCGCCGGGCGACGGCGGCATAAATTGCTGTTCTCCGACGTTTTCGTAATGGCCCGCTGCCGACGCTTCACCCGTGCGCGGATCGAACCACCACGCGTTTACCTTCGGGCCTGCCAGCATGCTCATGCGCACGGAGAACTTACGGCCGACCGGCACATAAATCATCGCATAACGTCCCTCACGATCGCGCGTCGCCGCGAACCGATACAGCCCCGCACCCGGAATCAATGCGGGGCTCAGGGCCGGCACGAGCAGATCGTCGTCGGGCACTCGTGTGAGCGCCGGTCGCGACTCCATCAATCGCCGCCCGTGGATCATTTGCGCCGCTCCGGGCTGGTCGAGCGCGTCGCGCCAGGCCATCACCGGCTTGTTGATCGGCAAATGGTTTTTCTCCCAGAACTGCCAGACGGAGTGATGCCCGTAGGTGTAGCCACAACCGCCATAAAACACCGACCAGTAAAAAGTCCGCCGCACATCGCTCGCATTCGAATATCCATGCGTGTCGGCCGAGGCGTTGATCGGATGATCTTCGTAAAGCGGCTCCGCATCGAACACCGGCACCACGGGCACGCGGTCGTAGTCGGCCTTGATCTGCGCATAGCGAGTCCACGTCGCCTCATGACCGTTTTGGCGGATATTGAAATCGAGCCAGTCCACGCCGTGAAACCAGTCCGCACTCCCATGACCGCCCCAAGGGTGCATGGTGATCAGGTGGGAACCGCCGTCGCCGCGCCTCAATCCGCGCGCCATCTCGCGGATAATTGCGACGTGTCCTTCGTGATCCGGTCCACGGTCTCCGCCGACCACCCAGATGATCGCCCGTCCGCGATAACGGTGCCCAAGCCATTCGCCAAACTGCGCCGCATTCGACTCGTTAAACACCTCCGGGCCCACGCCCCAACGCTGATTCCATTTGTCGCCCCACGTCGGCAACAACGCGACATACATGCCGAGCGCGTTGGCCTTCTCGATGACCCAATCGACGTGTTCGAAATATGCTTCGTTGGGACGCCTAGGATCGAGATCGTGCAGCGGCAGATCGCCTTGGGCATTCGGCACGCGCAGCCCATCTAACTCGGCGAGCGCAACGGCTTGGATGACGTTGTAGCCTTTGGCGGCACGGTCTTCGAGATAGAGCCCGGTCGCCTCACGATCGAGGCGGTGAAACAATTCCCACGCCGTATCGCCGAGGTAGAAAAACGGTTCGCCTTTAGCCGTGACGAGAAACCGGCGGTTGTCGCTGACTTTGAGTCGCGGAAGCATGGTGAATAAAAAACGGCATCCCGCGAAGGATGCCGTCTTGTAGTTATAAACTGGTTACAACTTAGAAATCCCAGGTCAGGGTGGCGCCGAGACCCACGTTGACGGTCTGGAACTGCGCGGGAGCGACGTTCGAGTCGTTGTCGGAGAAGGTCACGCCCGTGTTCATGCGGAGTTTTTTGGTAGGAACATAGATGAGCGACGCGCCCACGGTGTTGCGGTTGTCCTTGCGTCCACCGTTGATGAAATCGGAGTGGCGATACTCATAGAAGCCTTGGGCGAAGAAATCGCTGGTGAGCTGGCGGGTGAGCGCGAAGGTGCCAACAAACACGTCACGATCGGCAAACGAGGGCGACACGAAGTGGTGTTGCACGCGGGCGCCGGCGAAGAGGAACGTGCGGGCATCAATCACCTGGCGGGTGTAACGAACGCCGACCGTCGGAGCGAGACCGCGGCTGAGTTCGCCTTCACCGCTGAGGGACTGGTAGTCGTAGGCTTCGAGGCCACCGTAAACCAACAGGTTTTTGGAGAACTCGTAGCGGAGGTTGGCCAATGCGTTGACGCCCCAGAAGTCGAGGTTCTCGACGTCGGTGTAGAGACCGGCCTGCAGAGCGGCGGCGGCCTCAACGGAGAACGGCGAGTTGAACTTCACGACGGCGGAACCGCCAACGGTCGGGAGCCACACGAAGGCGCTCTCACCGGAGTTACCGTTGAGATCGGCGTTCGACTGGAACTCGATGTCGTTGGAAACGAAGGTGCGGTAATCGACCGTGTAGTTGGCGATGACGAGCTGCGAGAAGTCGCCACCATCTTCGGCAGCGGTGTTCAGCGACTGGCGGGAAACATCATCTTGCAGGGTCGGGCGGGTGTCGTTCGACGGGTCGATCTGCGCGTTCGCAGAGACGGCCAGACCGGCGGCGAGCAACAGGGGAAGAAAACGGGAAGTGTTCATGTTTTTTTAAAGGAGAATCGTAAGGAATTAGCGGAATTATACATCGGGCTCGCTGCCGCCATTGCACCAGCCGCCGCCGCACCAACCACCGCCACAGCACCCGCCACCTTCGCACGGATAGCCGGAATGCGGAACGGCGTGCGTTTCCACGATGTTTTCGAGGACCGCGCGATCAACGCGATCGCCACTGCGATCAACAGCGGTCGGCACGCCGGCAGTCTGGAGGATCTCGGCGATCTGGCGCTCGACAGCCTGCGTGGAAGGCGAGTCGATGAAGCGGGTAAAGACCGCGGCGGTCGCGATGCCCTTGGCGACGTCGAAGCGGTTGACGACGCTGGTGCCGTTTTCGATGGAGATGACCTGGCCGGAGGTGATGGTTTTGCCATCAACGGCGACCGAGCCTTCGTAAACGTAGATCAATACGCGACCGTTGATCACTTGAACCAGAAGAGTGGTGCCCGTGATCGCGGCGGTCACCGGACCGGCCTGAATCGTGGTGCCAGCCTGGCCCTTGGGAACGACGAAGAGCGCGGTGCCTTGTTTGACCTGCGCGTTGCGCGTGCCCTGCGTGAAAGCAAAAGAGGAGAGCTGGCCGAGACGGGTGATGGTGCCGTCATTGAACTCGAGTTCGGCGCGGGACTTCTGGCCGGTGACGACGGCGTTGTCCTTGGTGATTTGCTCGTTGAGAGAAGCCTCACGGCGCTTGACCTCACCACCGGCGTTCGTCTCCAAAACCTTGAGATCGGCAACCGCCACATCTTTTTGGATGAAGGTGATTTTGGCCGTTTCAAAGCTGCCGGCTGCCTGAGCGAGTGGAGCTGCAATGAGAGCAGCGGAGGTTAATGCAATCGTGCGCATATGAGTGAGGTGATTAAAGAAATGAAACAACAATACTGGTGGGATTGCGTTGATGAGCGAAACCCGCCGTAAATGCAAGTTGCCCTCACGCTGTTTTATTTCACGAGCTGGGAATCGATGCGCGCCACACTTTTACAATTTCTTAAACGACACCGGATGACGTGGCTGCTGTGTGCGCTCGCCACTACTTTGTGCGGCGGTGCCTGGCACATGGCGGCGTTGGCCCAAACTCAGCAAAACTGGACGTTTCCGCTGCGTCGCGCCGAATGGCTGATTCAAGATCTTCTGCTTCGGAAAGGGGCGCCTGTTCCGATCAACAAGGACTTGGTCTTTCTCGGCATCGACAGCCAAAACTACGGCGACCGGTTCTTCGAAGACGAAGTCGAAGAGATGCCTGTCTTGGGACACTTTGCCAAAAACTACCCGTGGTCACGAGAAGTGTGGGGAGCGCTGGTTGACCGCCTGGCTGACGCCGGCGCGAAGGCCATCGTATTTGACTTACTCTTCGTCGCACCGGCGAATGGCGACGAAGCTTTTGCCCAAGCCTTAAAGCGGCACGAAGACAAAGTAGTGCTGGCGGCGAATCTAACGATCTCCGAAGCCGACGGGAAAG
>JBEVND010000373.1:0-3526 GCA_040508285.1 Rariglobus sp.
GCCAAGGAAACCGTGGAAACGCTTCAGCTCCAGCCAGGCTATTACCTCTGGCTCGCGGCCTACGCGCTCCTCGTCGCCGCGCACTTCGTGCCGATCCCGCCAAATCCTGCGCTGGTCGAGCCGCTTGAAACCGTTCCCGCGACCGACGCCGCGCCATCGACCTAAACGCGTCTCGGTCGGCAATGGCGCGTCGTTCGCTGAGGTAAAAACGTCCGGGCGCGCGTGGAGTAGTGATCAGCTAGCGTGAGCAGAACGACGCGGACACAAGCGCGCCACGCGCTGATTTGACGCCCGTATCGGTAGAATAACCGCTTGGCCGTCTTGCGGCGGAACCGATCTCTCATCTTGTGCAACCATCGCTTTGATGGTCACGCGCGTTCCCCCGCCTCCCGCCGACGACACTCCCGTCCTCGATGCCCTGCACCCCGAGCTCGCGGCTTGGGTGCAACGACGTTTCGGCACGTTGTCGCCCGCCCAACGCGCAACGCTCCCCGAGATCCTGGCTGGCCGCTCAACGTTGCTCTCGTCCCCCACCGGCAGTGGAAAAACCCTCGCCGCCTTTCTCGGGGTTTTTGATCACCTGGCCCGCGCGCGAGATCGAGACGAACTCCCCAAGGGAATCGTTGCCGTCTACGTGTCGCCGCTTCGCGCGCTCGCCTACGACCTCCAAAAAAACCTCCAAGCACCGCTGACCGAGCTGGGCTGGGATTTTATTCGCGTGGCCGCCCGCACCGGCGACACACCGCCCAAGGATCGCGCGGCGCAAAAACGTAAACCGCCGCACATCCTCGTCACCACGCCTGAGAGCCTGACGCTTCTGTTGAGCCAGCCGTCGTGGCTGCAACTTTTCAAAGACGCGCGCTTTCTGATCATCGACGAGTTGCACGCGCTCGCCGAAAACAAGCGTGGCGCGCTCCTGATGGTTTCCGCCGAGCGCCTTGAAGAAAACGTGCGCGCACCGCTCATTCGCATTGGCCTCTCCGCCACGGTCGCCCCGCTGGATGCCGTGGCCGGTTACCTCACCGGCCCGTCGCGGCCGTGCAGCGTCGTGGAAGTAGGCGAACGCAAACGGGCGCGCATCGAGGTGTTTTCTCCGCTTCGCGCCAATCCGTATCCGCCGGCCGGTTACACCGCCACACGCGTGTTGCGCGAGCTCGGTGAGGTGTTACGCACCAAGCGCACCACGTTGATCTTCACCAACACCCGCAGCGGCGCGGAAACCATTGGCCTTCGCCTTAAGGAATTGCTGCCCGACCTCACCTCGCAGATCGAGGTCCACCACGCTTCGCTCGACCGCACCATCCGGCTCGATGTCGAGGATCGGCTCAAGCGGGGAGAACTTCGCGCCGTCGTCTGCTCCACGTCACTGGAAATGGGCATCGATATCGGCTCGATCGATCTCGTGGTCATGGTGTCCGCCCCGAAGGGCGTCAGTCGCGCCCTCCAGCGTATCGGTCGCTCGGGTCACTCGTTGGGTGAGACCAGTCACGGCCTGCTTGTGGCGAGTAACATCAACGATCTCACCGAGTGTATCGCCACGGCGCGCATGATGGATCGCCGCGAATTGGAACCCGTCAAACTGCCCGACGCGCCGCTCGACGTGCTCGCACAGCAACTCGTCGGCCTGGCGATCTTCGAATCAGTGACCACCGACGAAGCCTTCGCGTTGGTCCGTCGCAGCCAGCCGTTTTCGCTGCTCAGTCGCGAAACATTTGATCGCGTGCTGCGCTATCTCCAAGGCGGCGGCGCCTCCTTGGAACAACAATACCGCGCCGTCTTCGGCAAGATCCGCATCGTTGATAACGTCCTGCTCTCGGCCGCGCCGCGCACCGCCCGCGATTATTATCAAAATGTCGGCACCATCTCCGCTGATCAGATGATCCAGGTGAAGCTCAAGCGGCGCAACTTGGGCACCGTCGAGGAATCGTTCATGAAACGCCTGCGACCCGGCGACGTGTTTGTGCTTAACGGCCGTTGCGTGCGTCTCGTCGATACCTACCTGCTCACGGCCAAAGTCGTTGAAGCCAAGTCCAGCCTTCCCACCGTGCCGCGCTGGAATGCCAACAAGATGCCGCTCGCCAGCGGTCTCGCCGACGAAGTGACGCGCCTTCGCACCGCCTTGGCTGCCCAACTCGAGGTCGCCGACTCCGGCGTGACGGCTAACGAATGGCTGATGAAAACCTACGATCTTTCGCGCGGAAACGCCGAGGCGGTCGTAAGGCATTTTCAACTACAGGCTCAAGTTTCGGCGATTCCCACCGAAGCCTTCTTTCTCGTTGAACGTTTCCCCGAGCGAGAACTGCGGCATTATTTTTTCCACTCGTTACTCGGCCGGTCGGCCAATGACGCGCTCTCCCGGATCATCGCTCAGCGCGTGCAGGCCACCAAGGGCGGCAACGCCATGGTGACGATCGACGACTACGGCTTCATGCTGACGCTGCTGGAATTCCAGGATATGAACGAAGCCGAGTGGCGCACACTTTTCCGCCGCGAGGGTGCCGAGGATGCGCTGCGGATCGCCCTCGCTGACGCGCCCTTGGTGAAGTGGCAGTTCCGGGTCGCGGCGCAGACCGGCCTGATGGTGCCACGCCGCGTGCGCGGAGCCGAACGTGGCGGGCGTTCGCTGCAATGGAGTTCCGAGGTCATCTTCGACGTGCTCCGCCGCCATGAGCCCGATCATCCGTTGCTCACCGAGGCGTATTCCGAAGCGACGCTCCGGTTTTTGGATACACCACGAGCGCTCGATTTTCTTGATCGGGTTTCATCCATGCCGTGGAAGCTCCTCACGCTGGATCGAGTGAGTCCGTTTTCGTTCGGTATCTACGTCAGCAAAATTAAAGAGACGCTCACCCTCGAAGATCCAGAGATCACGATCGAGCGGTTGTTTCACTCCATGTATGGCGCGATGGCCGATAGTTTCACGCAACCCGAACCTGCGGCCGCCGGCGGTCCGCCCGCACCATGATTCGCGCCGAAATCCAACCCGGCATCTGGCTCGATTCCCGCCGCGCGCTGTTCGTCGAGGAGCATGGCTTGCTGGTCGTGAGTGACATCCACTGGGGTTACGCCGAGAGCCACCGTGCGCACGGCAACCTTTTGCCAAACTGGGGCGACGAGACGATCGCTCGAGATCTCAACGGTCTCATCGCCGACTATCGCCCTACCGAGATGCTTTGGCTGGGCGACTCGCTGCATACGCTCAAGGGCCGCCTGCACGCCGAGCTGTTTTTGGAACGTGCTTCGCTCCCGGTGACCATTGTGCCGGGGAATCACGACGCGCGTTGGAAAGCAGCCTTGGGCGAACGCGTCGCCGTGAGAGGGCGGTTTGCCTTCCATCACGGCGACACGGCACCCGACCTACCGGCAGGTTCGACCGAGGTCATCGGACATTATCACCCCGCGTTCAATTGGTGGGATGGAGCGGGAACACGCCTCAAAATTCCTGCGCTCGTGTGGAGCGAAGAGCGGATCATTCTGCCCGCTTTTTCTCCCTGGGCGGCAGGCGCGCCATGGAACGCGCAGTTGC
>JBEVND010000415.1:0-8461 GCA_040508285.1 Rariglobus sp.
AGCGGCGCCTAAAACGAGTTGCCACAGGTCGCCGTCGATAGCGGCGTCACCCAGCGTTTCGTTGTCGAGGGAGCTGACGAAGAATTGCGCCAGCGTCGCGCAGGAGAACACGAGCACACCACAAACGGCGAACGTGGAAAACGTGATCCGCCAGCGCGCGAGGGGACTCGGCGTTGCGCGAAGACGTTGGCCGACGTCCGTGTTGAAAAGACGCACCAGCAGCGTCAGTCCAAGCAGCCAGAGCGCGATCTCGGCGAAGATGACCGGATTGAGTTCTACGGGGACAATCTCGGTCATAACGACGGCGCGAGGGACGCACGTTCAGGGATCACTTGGCGAGGCGACCGTCGTTGAACACAATCTTGCCGTCGACGATCGTGGTTTTCACGCGGCCTTGGAGTGTCTGACCGTGCCAGGGGCTGTTGCTCGATTTGCTGAGACCGGCCTTGGCGTCGTAAACCCATTTCTCTTCAGGATCGAAGAGGCAGATGTCGGCGGGAGCGCCCACGGCGAGGGTGCCGGCGTTGAGCTTCACGATATCGGCGGGCTTGCTGGTGAGCAGATCGACGACGTGCGCGAGCTTGAATTTGTTTTTACGCACGAGGATTTCGAGCGAGACAGCGAGTGCGGTTTCGAGGCCGAGGATGCCGTTGGGGGCGAAGTCGAATTCCTTGTCCTTCTCGTAGTCGGTGTGCGGGGCGTGATCGGTCGCGAGGATGTCGAGCGTGCCGTCGCGCAGACCTTCGATGATGGCGAGCCGGTCTTCTTCGGTGCGAAGTGGCGGGTTCATCTTGAAGTGCGTGTCGTAAGTTCCGCAGGCCTCATCGGTGAGGGCGATGTGGTGAGGCGTCGCTTCGGCGGTGACGGAAACGCCACGAGCCTTGGCGCGGCGTAGAATCTCGACCGAGTTCTTCGACGAGATGTGCTGCATATGGATGTGCGCGCCGGTGTAGGTGGCGAGAATGACGTTGCGCGAGACGATGATGTCTTCGGCGGCGTTGGGCCAGCCCTTGAGACCGAGACGCGTGGAGACAACGCCTTCGTTCATCACGGCGCCGACGGTCATGGAATGATCCTGACAGTGATCCATGAGCGGCAAATCGAACATCTTGGCGTATTCGCAGGCGCGGCGCATGAGCTCGTTGGACTGCACGCAGTCACCGTCGTCGGTGATGGCGATGACACCCGCGCGCTTGAGCGAACCGATGGGGGCGAGCGCCTGGCCTTTCATGCCGACGGTGATGCAGCCGGTGGGGTAGACCTTGATGCAGGCGGTGCGCGCGATGGAGTCCTTGATCTGCTGGATCGTGCCGGCGGTGTCGGCGACCGGAGCGGTGTTGGGCATGCAGACGACCGAGGTGAAGCCACCGGCAGCAGCGGCTTTGGAACCAGTCTCGATGGTCTCCTTGTGCATCTGGCCGGGCTCGCGGAAGTGCACGTGGATGTCGACGAGGCCGGGGCAGGCGACTAGGCCTTTGGCGTCGATCTTCTTGGCCTTCTTTTTATCGGCGGCGGAGAGTGAGGCGACGATCTTACCGTTGGAAACGAAGAGGTCGCCGACGGCGTCGCGCTTGGAAGCGGGGTCGATGACGCGGGCGTTGGAAATCCAGAGTGAGGGCATGGCGCTTTAAAATTATTCGGTGGAAACGACGTTCTCGGGCTGGCCGCCGGAGCACAGGTAAAGGACGGCCATGCGCACGGCGATGCCGTTGGTGACTTGTTCGAGGATCACGCTGTGTTCGCCGTCGGCGAGTTCGCTGTCGATCTCGACGCCGCGGTTGATCGGGCCCGGATGCATGATGATGGCCTTCGGGTTGAGCCAGCTGGCGCGGGTTTTGTTGAGGCCGAAGAGGCTGGTGTATTCGCCGAGCGACGGGAACATGCCGGCGGTCTGACGCTCGTGCTGTATCCGGAGAAGCATGACGACATCGGCGTCGGAAAGCGCGCTGCGCAGATCGTGCGACACGGTCACGCCGAGGGGTTTGAGCGTGTGGGGGACAAGCGTGGAGGGGCCGACCACGGTGACGTTGGCGCCGAGCTTGTTGAGCGCGTGGATATTGGAACGGGCGACGCGGCTGAAAAGAATGTCGCCGAGGATGACGACCTTGCGGCCCTTGAGGGAACCGAGGTGCTCGCGCATCGTGAACGTGTCGAGCAGGCCCTGCGTGGGATGCTCGTGCGAACCGTCGCCGGCGTTGATGACAGGGATGCCGAGAATCTTGGAGAGATAGAGCGGCGAGCCGGCGGCCGAGTGGCGGATGACAATCATGTCGGCCTGGAGCGCCTCGATGTTTTGCGCGGTGTCGCGGAGGGTTTCGCCCTTGGTGGTCGAGGAGCTGGAGCCGTCAAGCGAGATGACGTCGGCGCTGAGGCGCTTGGCCGCCATGTCGAAGGCCATACGCGTGCGGGTGCTCGGCTCGAGGAACAGGTTGACGATGGTCTTGCCGCGGAGGGCGGGGACCTTTTTCACGCTGCGCCCGAGGATTTTTTTAAACGCGGTGGCGGTGGCGTGGATCTGGTTGATCTCGTCGAGGGAAAGTTCCTCGAGCGTGATGAGGTGGCGGCGGGTCCAGGGCATGGAATTACGATTTGAGAGTGGCGGGCAGGACTTGAACGGAATCGCGAGCGGGTTTTTCCGTGTCGAGTTTGACGACGATCTTGCAGCGGTCGGTGACGTCGAGAGTGAGTCCGGTGTAGTCGGCGGCGACGGGAAGTTTGCGGCCGGCGCGGTCGATGAGGACGGCGAGTTCAACCTTGGCGGGGCGGCCGTGGTCGAAGAGTTCGTCGAGGGCGGCTTTGACGGTGCGGCCGGAGAAAAGCACGTCGTCGATCAGCACCACGGTGGCACCGGTCACGTCTACGGGGATACGGGTGGGGACGAACTCCTTCGGGATGGGATGGCGGTCGATATCGTCGCGGTGGAACGAGATGTCGAGAATGCCGGACTTGGTGCGCAAGTTTTCGGCGAGACGGCGGGAAAGTTCGATGCCTCCGTTGGCGATGCCGAGGAGGATCAACGATTTGGTCTTTGCGTGACGTTCGCCAATGGCACGGGCGAGCCGTTCGATGGCGGCGTGGATCTCGGCGACGGGAAGGCTTTTGGGGGCGGACACAGGGGTTGGTTGTGTCCTTGCGGACAAAGGCGGACAAGCGGGAAATCCCCGACGTTTTGCGACAGCCGAAATCGAATGGGAAACCAACGCGAACGGCTTGCGGGGGCTGCGTTGGCGGGCGCAGGTCTGGCCGATGGGTTACTCGAGCAAGTGCACCTGGCAGTTGCCTGCTTTTTCCTCGATTTTGAAAAGCCCGCGTTTTTGGCCTTCGCGGAGCAAATCGGTAAAGGCGCTGAAGCCGTAGGCGCGTTCATTGAAGCCGGGGTTCTGGCGTTTGATGGCCTGTTTCACCATGGAAGCCCAGATGCTTTCGTCGGCACCGCGCTCGGCGATGAGGGCGTTGACGGTGGCCATCACGAGATCAAGCGCCTTGGCGGGATCGGGGCGTTTCGACGTGGGCGCGTCGGTGGTTTTTGGCGCGGTTTTGTTGGCGGCGGTGGTCGTCGTGCGAGCGCTCTTCTTGGGCGGGTCCACGCGCACGAGATCGTCGTAGTAAATAAACTCGTCGCAGTTCGAAATGAAGAGGTCCGACGTGGAGTTTTTCACTCCTATGCCAATGACCATTTTACCGTTTTCGCGGAGCTTGCTGACGAGTGGGGAAAAGTCGGAGTCGCCGCTGATGATGGCGAACGCGTCCACGTGTTCGTTGGTGTAGCAGAGGTCGAGGGCGTCCACGACCATACGGATATCGGCGGAGTTTTTGCCCGATTGGCGGATGTGTGGAATCTCGATGAGCTCGAAAGCGGTTTCGTGGAGCGGGCGCTTGAAGTCTTTGTAGCGCTCGAAGTCACAGTAAGCTTTTTTGACGACGATGTTTCCCTTGATGAGGAGGCGTTCGAAGACCTTTCCGATGTCGAATTGGGGAAAGCGGGCGTCTTGGGCGCCGAGAGCGATGTTCTCCAGATCGAGAAAAACCGCGAGAGTGTAGGTCGATTCGGGAGTGTTCATGGAGATAGCGAAGCAGCGTGAATGCGTGGGCGGGAACCTTGGTGGCTGACTGCACGCTAGCGAAACGGCGATGCATGGGAACCTCCGATTGCGGTCGCCCTCCACCCGATAAAGCAGGGCGCCCCGTGCGGCCGGTTTGACCGGGCCACGCGGGGCGCTTTGGGTAATCCACCGTTTCGGTGGTTACCGGGTTTATGGAAAGCCCACGACGAGCGGCGGGTTTTCCCTACGGGGGGCGGGCAGCGTAATGGCGACGACCTTGGCGGGAGCGTCGGTGTGGTTGCGAAGGGTGTGAATCTTGCCCGGGGCGACGTGCAACGCCTCGTCTTTGCGGAGGATGAAATGAGTGCGATCCACGCTCGCGGTAACGGCGCCTTCGCTCACGAGAAGAACGATGGGACGCGGCGCCGGGTGATCTGATGGCGGAGTTTCCACGCCGGGGCCGATCAGGGTGATGGCGGCGTCGACGCCGGATTCGGTGAGAATCTTGCGCGTGAGCAGCCACGTGTCGTTGGAGGAGGCAGTGTAGTCGTTGGTATTCATAAAATGGATTCGGGGACGGTAACGTTAGGCTGAAGCGATGATCGGGTTGAGAGACGGAGGCGTGGTGACGCCTGGTCGGCTAACGGCGGCGATACGGAAACGGCGCAGACCTCCGGGCATTTTCCATTCGAACTCGTCGCGGTTGGCGTAGCCGAGTAACGCGGTGCCGAGCGGGGAAAATACGGAGATGCGATGGCCGTCGGCATCGGCGTTTTCGGGAAGGGTGAGCGTGTAGTGGTCGCGCTCGCCAGATTCGAGGTCGTGAAGTTCGACATGGCAACCGAGCGCGACGATGTCCGGAGACAACGTGTCGTCGGCGACCATGATTGCGCGGTCGAGCTCGGCTTGAAGCTGGAGCGCGGCCTCGCGGGAACGTTTGGACTCGATGAAGTAGGGAAGGCGCTGACGGATCAGGCGTTGATCGGTTTGTGAAATATAAATGGGTTTTGTGTTCATGACGTTGAGGTCGGATTTTGGCGTGAAGACGGCGGACCGAGGCGTGGGTGCACGAGGGCCGGGCGACTTGCCAAGGGTCGTGGAGACAGCCGGAGCGAACCCGGCATGCGTGGTCGAAACGCGGGCGCGCGACGCCACGTTGTATCGAGAAGTTAATTCTCTCCGGAGCTCACCCGCACGCAGGCTGAACGAAGCGGAGAAAAACCGGTGCTCAGGACAAACTGGCGGATCGGTTGACCGCTAAAGAGCGGTCGAGATTCGTCAGTTTCCGGCACCGGCTAAGCCAGGCGTGACCGTATGGACCATGCTATCGCGAAGATAGTTGGAATGGTCTTTGTGTGAAGCGGTCATGGCGGTGAAAGAGACAGCTACCAATCGGGCTGGTTTACGTTTCTGTCAAGGAGTGGAATGAGCCAACGTTCGCGTATCCACCGAAGTCGGTGAACTCAGTGAACACCCTCTGACGCAGTGAGCCACGCGTGCACGTGACGTGCGATCAGGGCGTGGCCATCGTCGTTGAAATGAAGACCGTCGGCCGCGAGGAGCGGAGCTGTGGTGTGCTTGGTTTCGTTGTAAAGATCCCAGAGATCGTAGCCGGCGGCTTGGGCGATCGCGGTCGCGGCGTTCATATAGCGATCGAATACCTCGGATGCGATGCCCGTGCGTTCTGCGGACACCGCGAACGAACTGATGAAGAGCGAACGGCGTCCTTGAATGGCGGGGAGCAGGTGACGGAGATTGGCCGAGTAGACTTCGAGCGACGTGCGGTTGTCGGGATGTTCGTCGCGCGCACGAGGAAGGTCGTTGCAGCCGAGGATGACCACCAGGTCGTAGGGGCGAAGCGAGGCGAGCTCGTCCATGCGCGCCAGCATCGCGGGCGTGGATTGTCCGCCGATGCCTTTGTTGATAACGGTGACAGAGCGCTGAAGTGAGGCGAACTGCGCGGCGATGCGCTTGAGGAAACCGCCTTGGGAATCACCGACGCCCTGCATGGAAGATGCTCCGAAACCGACGAGTGTGGTCATGGCAAAAGAGAAGTGGAAAGGGAGTAGCCGGAGGCAATGCGGCAGGTTGTTTAACCTGAAGGGCGAACGACGAGAATCATTTCCAAGGTATCGCAGTGAGACTTTAGATCGTTCTGATGCGCATGGAGTGGTTCGTCGCCCACCAGGCAACACGAAGGTGCCCACGTAATCTCGGATCCTTTGGGCAGGACGGTGATCGCGGCCTTAAGTTCTTCGAAGGTGGAGAACGTGGCGGTGCCCAGTTTAATTTCGAAATCGAAGGTTTTTTTGTGGGGATTGAACTTGGGTGTTTGTTCGAGATTCAGCTTGAGAGGCGCGGATTTGAAACTTCCTGGTTTGGTGAGGTTGGGGGCGAAGGTTTCAAATGACTGCTGCATCTCGACACGAGTGGTGCCCCATTTTGAGTGCGCGCTATTTTTCGAGTTAAAACCGGATGGTTGGTCTGCGGGTATTAGATCAAGTGAGCCTGCAGGAATCCGTTAAAGGGAACCGTCAACGGCGGGATGAAACGATTCTGCCATCGCTGCGATGCAGCCGAATCCAAGGAGAACGGTGGTGATTTTAAGCACGTGCGGGAGTTTCATCTCGGCAAGGAATAGCGCCACGATCTGGTTTTATTTCGATTTTTCCGTGGACGGTGTGACCGACGAAATCGATCCGTTGGTTTCAAGGTCTTTGCCGAAGGACAGCACGACCTTGGCGGGCGAGGCGTTGATGCCCGGGATTGTGACGGTTGGCGGGGTCGTGTAGCCGGCGCCGGCTTGAGTGATTTCGTAGGCGATCACCTGGCCGTTTTTCACCAGCGCATTGGCGGTGGCAGGTTTGTTTTTCCAGAGAGCACTGCTCCCGGGCAGATAGCGGTAGTAGTTGGAGACGGCGTCGAGACGTTCGTTGGTGATGCCGTGTTTTTTCAGCACCGTCATGAGCGCAGCTTTATTTTTTTGGGCCTCATGGTGAGTGGGGCCGCCGCTTTCGGGACCGGCGGGACGGACAGCGCTGAAGGCTTCGCGGAAGACTTCATCGGTCACACCCAGGGCGGCGGCGATGAGCTTGACGGGACGCCCGCGATCGACGGGCTCGGTTTCGTGTCCACCGGAGAACACAACCGGCACACGGGTAACGCCGGCGGGAAGTTCGGCGTGGGTGGAGGAAACGAGGGCGAGGCCGAGGGTGAGTAACGCGAGGAAGAGTTTGAGCGGGGTGCGCATTTTAATTGGGCGGGGCGTTTGCGTTGAAGCAGGCGTCTGTGACGAAGATCGAAGGCGGCTCGTTACGCAACGCAGGTATCGTGACATGAAAAAACCCGTGCATTTCGGCACGGGCTTTTGAGCTGCAGGAGGCGCGCGAACGTGCGGCCTTCAAGCAAACGTGGCGCAAGGCCGCGTCTGTGCTGGGCGGTTGTTCGCGTTAACGGATGACGCGCTTAACGCACCACGCGGGCGCCGCCGCCGGAGATCTGTTTTTCGACTTCTTTGCGAGTGGCCATCGAGGTGTCGCCGGGCGTGGTGCTGGCGAGCGCGCCGTGGGCCGCGCCGTATTCAACGGCTTTCTTGGCGTCGTTGAATTCGAGGAAACCGAACTGCAGGCCGGAGGCGAAGCTGTCGCCGCCGCCAACGCGGTCGAGGATCTCGAGTTCGGGATATTGGCGGCTTTCGAAGAACTGGCCGTCGTGCCAGAGGATGGCGCTCCAGTCGTTCTTGGTCGCGGTGTGAACGTGGCGCAGCGTGGTGGCGGCGACCTTGAAGTTCGGGAACTCCTTCACGGCGGTTTCGATCATCGCCTTGAACGCGCCGGTCTCGATGTGGTCGAGGTTTTCGGCACCCTTGACGGCAAAACCGAGCGAGGCGGTGAAGTCCTCTTCGTTGCCGATCATGACATCGACATACTTGGCGATCTCGCGGTTGACCTCCTGGGCTTTCTTGAGGCCGCCGATGGTCTTCCAAAGGGACGGACGGTAGTTTAGATCGTAGCTGACGATGGTGCCGTATTTGTTGGCGGCCTTGACGGCTTCGATCGTGAGTTGCGCGGTGGACTCGGAGAGGGCCGCGAAGATACCGCCGGTGTGGAACCAGCGCACACCGAGCTTGCCGAAGATATGGTCCCAATCGAAGTCACCGGGCTTGAGTTGCGAGGCAGCGGTGTTGCCGCGATCGGGATTGCCGACGGCGCCGCGCACGCCGAAGCCGCGCTCGGTGAAGTTGAGGCCGTTGCGAACGGTGCGGCCGATGCCGTCGTCTTCGCGCCACTTGATGAAGTCGGTGGCGACGCCGCCCTGCATGATAAAGTCTTCAACGAGGTGGCCGACCTCGTTGTCGACGAACGCGGTGGCGACGGCGGTTTTCAGGCCGAAGGCTTTGCGGAGGCCGCGCGACGTGT
>JBEVND010000421.1:0-8043 GCA_040508285.1 Rariglobus sp.
ATAAACCTGTTTTTCCTAACCTACCTCTTTTAAAAACTTATCAACTACAATTAGTTGATCAAGTATTAAAAGCGCAAGGAATCGGAGTATTTCCGACTAAGCCACTAGCTGACGTTTGTGATGGATGCGTGCAGAAAAACCGGCCTCAACCGGTTCAGCCTCCAAAGCCGCGAAGTTGCCTTGATTGCGATGGAGCCGAAGAGCCGCGCTCCTTGAATCAAGGATGCGGGACAGGCGGGGCTTTTTTCTCACGCCAGCCGCGCCATAGCTCGAATAGGATCGGAACGATCGAGAGGAAGATGATCATCAGGATCACGAGCTTGAAGTTCTTCTGCACGATCTCGGCGCCGCCGAAAAAGTAGCCGGCGTAGATGAAGAAGTAGATCCAGATAAAACCGCCGACGATGTTGAACGTGATGAAGCGTTTATAGTCCATGCGGCCGACACCCGCCACGAATGGCACGAAGGTGCGCACGATGGGAACGAAGCGCGCCAGGATGATCGCCCGGCCGCCATACTTGAGAAAGAAATTGCTGGCGCGTTCGAGGTGTTTGCGACGAAGGAAAATCGAGTCATCGCGACGAAACACCGCTGGTCCGAGTTTGGCGCCGATCCAGTAGTTAAGCGTGTCGCCGATTACCGCCGCGATGAACAGCAGCAACGCCATGAGGTGAACGTTGAGTCCTGTCTCAGGCTTGGCGCAAAAGGCACCCGCCGCGAAAAGCAACGAGTCGCCGGGGAGGAATGGCGTCACCACGAGGCCGGTTTCCGCAAAGATGATCAAGAACAGCACCGCGTAGGTCCACACGCCGTAGTCGCGAATAATTTCCGCGAGGTGAACGTCGATGTGCAGGATGAAGTCGATTAGCTTCTTGATGAGATCAATCATGGGACGGGCAGTGGCAGGATTCGGAACGGGAAGTGAAAGACACAAAAAAGGCAGGCAGTCGTAAAACTGCCTGCCTTTTTAAAAGCGATGATCTGAAAAATCAGACGTCGGGCTTGGTCTTGCGAAGGCCGGAAACGCGTTCGCCTTCTTTCCACTGACCGCGCTTCTTGAGGATGGCGACGCGCTCGAAGCGCTTCAGGACGTTGCGCTTGATGACGAGGCCGTTAGCGCCTTGGAGACTTTTGTGCTGTGACATGATGTTAAAAAAAGAGAGGGTTCTGACTCGTTAAAGGGGCAGTTACTAAGAGTTCTCGCGGGCCCATGACAAGTATTTTTCTGCAACATGTTCAGCCTTTACCACAATCCACTCGGGAATCTCAAAGGGGTGCGTGGCATGCAGCCACGTTTCCAAGGCTTGGGCTGTTTCGGGTAAAACCTTGAAAGTCAGTCGATATTCTTCGGTTTTCTCCGCCTTTCCTTCCCAGATATAATGGGATGCGATCGGTCCTTCGACCTGAACGCAGGCGGCTAATTTTGCGGAGATCGCCGCCGCCGCGAGTTCGTCTGCAAGTGCCCTGGTCGGCACGGTGGTCCAAGCGATCAACATTCACCTAGCGCAAACACGGATCCGATCGGGCGCAAGTCCGGGCCCTTGCGCAGGTAAATAAACCCTTGACCGGCCCGAGCGCGGACTGTGCTATCGCCCTTTTATCGCCATCGACCCACGCCGACCATGAGAGACGACTATCTTAAAGACGCCCAGAAAGTGATTCCCGATGCCAACGTGCTCATCAACGTGGTTTCCCGCCGCGTGAAGCAGCTCCGCCGCGGCAGCCGCGCGCTCGTGGAGTCGTTGGAAAAACTCTCCCCCGAAGACATCGCTCTGCGCGAAGTCATCGAAGGCAAAATCACCTTCCAAGAGGCCGCCAACTAACGGTCATCGCGGCGGGAACTGACCCGCACGCACACGGGTCATTCCGTGCGAGGCAAGAGTCGCGGTGATTCGGAAAAAATCACTGCTTGATTCGCCGCCTCGCGCGGAGTGGCTTTTTTTATATCGTTTATCCGGCGCTTCCCGCCCGTTCGCTCCATGTCTGCCCAGAAAAAAGATCCTCATCGTTTCACCGAAGTCCGCAACGCCAAGGCGCTGCGCGATTTTCACGTGGAAGAACGCTTCGAGGCGGGCATCGCGCTCAAGGGCACTGAAGTGAAGGCCATCCGCGCAGGTCGTGCGCAGATCGCCGACGCGTTTGGTAAATTCGAGAAGAGCGAGCTGTGGTTGTTCAACGCGCACATCGACGAATACGCGTTTGGTAATCTCAACAATCACGTGGCGCGCCGCACTCGCAAGCTGCTGCTTCACAGCCACCAGATCCGCAAGATTGCCCAAGCCATGCAGGTGGGCGGACGCGTCCTGGTGCCGCTGCGCATGTATTTCAAAGAAGCGATGGTGAAGGTCGAGGTTGCCCTCTGCATCGGTAAGCAGCTTCATGACAAGCGTCAGGACCTGCGTAAAAAAGCCGAAATGATGGAAGTAACCAAAGCCCTCAAACCCACCCACCGCGCATGAGCAAAACGCTTTCGTCGGTGACTGTCCGCGTGCCGGGCAGCACGTCTAACTGCGGTGCCGGTTTCGATACGCTCGGGCTCGCGCTGCAGGTTCATAATCGAGTCACGCTCGCCCGCATCGAGGGCGATGCCGCCCGACCGATCACGCCGGCCGATGGCCGCGCTCAGGCGATGGTGGAAACCACCGCGGCCGCTTTTTTTGCGTCGGCGCGGATCCGTCCCTTTGGATTTTCGTATCAGATTACTGGAGACGTCCCGCCCGCGCGCGGTCTCGGTTCGAGCGTCACGGTGATCGGCGGCGTGCTGGGCGGTTTAAATGCATTGTCGGGCGTCGCGCTTTCCAAGGATCAGCTTGTTTCCATCGCGACGGCGATCGAGGGCCATCCTGACAACGCGGCCGCCGGTATCCTCGGTGGTTTTTGCGTGGCGCGGTGTGATGCGGTCACGAATGCCTACATCGATACGGTGCGCGTGGCGTTGCCGGCGGAGCTGGCCTTTGTCGCGACCTCGCCCGATGTGGAAATGCTCACCAAGGAGTCGCGCGGCGTGTTGCCCTCAACGCTTCCTTATTTCGATGCCGTGAAGAGCATCAACAGTGCGGCGTATCTCGTGGCCGCAATCGTGTCGGGCGAATACGAGCGCCTGCGCCATTCGGTGAACGATTTTATGCACGAGCCGTATCGCTTGCCGCGCATTCCGGGCGGTCGTGCGGCGATTGTGGCAGGCATGTCGGCCGGTGCTTACACGGGCTGGCTGAGCGGGAGCGGCTCGACGGTGCTTTGCGTGGCGCCAAGGCCGGTGGCCGATGCGGTGGCCAAGGCCATGCAGGATGCCTTCACGGTCGCTGGATTGACGAGCACCGCTCGTGTGCTCGCAGCCGACAATACCGGTTTAACGGTTGAGTGAAACCGCGCCTTCGCGGAGGGGCGAAGGCGCGTCGGCGGGCCAGTGCTGTTCGATCAGGACGGCCAGTTGCTGCCAGCGGAATGGCTTGGGGACAATTCCTTTGAAATGAGGCATCTGCATCCGCTCTTCGTCGTATTCAAAGAGGTGTCCGGTGATGAGCAGGCTCGGCGGGGCAACCGGACAAATGTCCGCGGCTTTGCGGATTACATCCAGGCCATTGACGTGCGGCATGTAGAAATCGGTGACCAAAATACCGACGTCCAAGCGCGACAAGGCTTCGAGCGCCGTGAGCGGATTGCTGAACGTGAGGATGGGCGCCTTGAAATGTTCGCCGAGCAGGCGGCCAAGCAAATCGGTGAACGACATCTCGTCGTCTACGATCACGATGGCTTTGCCTGAGGTTTCCTCCACGCGGGCGATCTTGTTTCCCGTGCAATGATCGTGCAAACGCAAATCCACCAACGCGAGGTTGCCAACGCTGTCGCGGTCGCGTGGTTTGTCGGCTGATCCGCATGCTGCACATCGTCCTTTTTCAGCCCGAGATTCCCCAGAACACCGGTAACATCGGACGCATGTGCGCGCTCACGGGCTCGCGTTTGCACCTGATCCATCCGCTCGGTTTCGAGATCACCGACAAGCATCTCAAGCGCGCCGGCATGGATTACTGGCACGCGCTGGATGTTCACCATCACGCGGACTGGGCGGCTTTCAAAAAAAGTGCGGCCGGGCCGAAGCGGCTCTGGCTATTTACCACCAAGACGGCGAGCAGCTACTGGGGCGCGACGTTTGCAGATGAGGACGGACTGGTTTTCGGCAATGAGGGGCACGGCGCTCCAGAATGGCTGCACGAGGAGTTTGGCAACGATCGCCGGCTCACGATTCCACATGCGAACCACCAACTGCGTTCACTCAACTTGAGCACCGCCGCAGGCATCGCGTGTTACGAGGCGCTACGGCAAACGAAATTGATCGGTTGATAAACGCGGCACCTAGCCGCGGTTTCGTTCGAGCGTGGTTTCGCCACGCGGCAAAATGCCGCTTCTATTTTAACGGGCCAGGAAGCGGCGCTGCTTGAGCCAGTAGATCAGATCAACGTCCCAAGGCGGGGCGTTGTTGGCGGGCGTGGGCAAGCCGAGACCATGGTTGCCATGCTCGTAAACATGGAGGTCGAACGGCACACCTGAACGACGCAAGGCGGAGGCGAACAACAGGGCGTTTTCCACTGGCACCGCTTGATCGTCCGCCGTGTGCCAGATGAAGCAGGGCGGAGTCACAGCGGTGACTTGAAGTTCGTTGGAGAGCTGACGCACGAGGTCGGCGGAGGGACTTTTGCCGAGGAGATTTTCCTTGGAGCCTTCGTGCGTAAATTCGCCCAACGAGATAACCGGGTAGCAAAGAATTCCCAAGTCGGGTCGTGAACTCTCGCGCTCGACGGGATCGGACGAGTCCGCTTTACCGCCGTCGAATTGAGTGAGCAAAGTCGATGCGAGATGTCCTCCGGCCGAGGAGCCAATGATGCCGATTCGTGCAACATCGAGACCGTCGCGACGCGCCCATGCCCGAACGGTGCGGAGCGCGCGGGCGGCGTCGTTGAGCATCACCGGATGCCGATAGCCGTGAGAACCGAGGCGATACTGCAGCACATAGCAGGTGACGCCCTGAGTGACGAACCACTTGGCGTAGCCTTCACCCTCGTGGTCGGCGAGACCGCCATAACCGCCGCCTGGGAGGATGAGCAGGGTGGCGCCGTTGCGCTTTTCGGGAGCCGGGAGAAACGCGGTGAGCGTGGGGATGTCCTGAACGGCGGTGCCAAGTGCGCCGGGGGCGCTGGCGGACCAAAGCGGAAACGAGGGGGAACGCATGGACGTCTACCGCAGCAGGCTCGACATGCGCGCTCCAGCCGAAAATCGTGCAACCCTGCATGCCTGTTTCGCCGCGCGAGCTTCCAATCTACGAACTGGAGAAAACCCTGGTCGCTTCGCTGCGCGCACAAGGTCGGGTGATTGTGCAAGCGCCGACGGGTTCGGGTAAGTCGACGCAACTGCCTCAGATGCTGATGGCGCATGGCTTCCTCGAAAAAGGCGAAGTCGTGGTGTTGCAGCCACGCCGGCTGGCGGCGCGCATGCTGGCGAAACGCGTGGCCGAGGAAGTGGGCTGCGAACTGGGTGGCGAAGTCGGCTACCAGATCCGGTTGGAATCACGCGTGTCGGCGAAGACGAAGATTCGGTTTGTGACCGAAGGCATTTTGCTTCGTCAAATGTCGTTTGATGCGACCTTGAGGGGCGTTGCGGCGCTGGTGTTTGATGAATTTCACGAGCGCCATCTTTACGGTGACATCTCGCTGGCGAGGGCGATTCAGATTCAGCAGACGACGCGTCCCGACCTGAAGATCGTCGTGATGTCGGCGACGCTGGATGCGGTCGTCTTGAAGGACTATCTGGCACCTTGTGACGTGCTCACTTCGCAAGGGCGGAGCTTTCCAGTCGCGATCGAATATCTGCCGAAGGCAGTAAATTTCGAGAAGGACAACGTGTGGGACGTCGCGGCGCGTGAAGTGGCTCGCGTGGCAGCGAAGACCTCGTCGGGCGACTTTTTGGTGTTCATGCCGGGAGCCTATGAAATTAACCGCACGTTGCAGGCGCTTCAGTTTGAGAGCGCGTTGCGCGACTGCGTGGCGTTTCCGTTGCACGGTGAACTGCCGCCGGAGCAGCAAGACCGTGCGGTGGCCCGCAGTGCGCAACGCAAGATCATCGTCTCGACCAACGTGGCCGAGACGTCGCTGACCATCGACGGCGTGACGGTCGTCGTGGACTGCGGCCTCGCACGCGTGGCGCGCTTCGATTCGAACCGCGGAATCAATACGCTGCTCATCGAGAAAATCTCCATCGCGAGCGCGGATCAACGCGCGGGCCGTGCGGGTCGCACCGCGCCGGGCGTATGCGTGCGGTTGTGGACAGAGCGCGAGCATTCGCATCGGGCGTTACAGGAGTTACCCGAGGTAAAACGACTGGATTTGTCAGAGGTGGTGTTGACGCTCAAGGCGAGTGGTATCGACGACATCGCGGCGTTTCCCTGGCTGGAAAAACCAGAGCCGAAAGCACTCGAGCGCGCGGAGACGCTGCTGGCTGATCTTGGAGCGCTAGGCGGGAAGCGTCGTGCGATTACGGATACAGGGAAACGCATGCTGCGATTCCCCGTGCATCCGCGTTATGCGCGCATGTTGCTGGAGGCCGATGCGCGCGACTGTGTGCGGCCGGTGGCGCTGATGGCGTCGCTTACCCAGGGACGCTCGTTTTTGATGCGCGGTGTGTCGCGTGACGTGGAGGAGGCACGTGAAAACACGCTGGGCGACGAAACGGAGAGCGATTTTTTCCTGCTGATGCGGGCGTGGGGCTACGCAGAGCAAAACAGTTACTCGGTCGATGCGTGCCGTCGGCTTGGGATTCACGCGCAAGGCGCGCGGCAAGTGGGACCGCTGTTCAAACAGTTTTTGGAGATCGCCGCGAAGGAAGGTCTCGATGCGAGCGAGAAACCGGTCGATGGCGTGCAGGTGCGGAAATGCGTGCTGGCGGGCTTTTCGGATCAGGTGGCCAAGCGTCTCGATGGTGGAACGCTCCGCTGCGATCTCGTGCACAACCGACGCGGTGTGCTGGCGCGCGAAAGTGCGTTGCAGCAGTCGCCGTTGTTTGTGGCTGCCGAGATCAGCGAGGTCGAAGGCCGAGGTGGCGAAGTCAACGTGCTGCTTTCGCAGGCAACGGCGGTGGAAGAAGCATGGTTGAAGGAGCTTTTCCCCGAGGACTATCGCGACGCGGTGGGCGTGGTTTATGACGAATCCACGCGACGCGTGATCGCGCGTCGCGAGCGGAGGTTCCGTGATTTGGTGCTGGAGGCCAAACTCACGGCGGAGATTCCGCCCGAGAGCGACGCGGCGGCCTTGCTTGCGCGAGAAGTAATGGCGGGGACGATCACGTTGACCGAGTGGAACGAGAACGTGGACCAGTGGATCGTGCGCGTGAACCGGCTTGCAGAATGGTTTCCCGAACTCGAGGTCACGCCGATCACGGAGGCGGATCGCGCCACGTTGATCGAACAGGTGTGTTACGGCAGCTACGGTGCGCGCGAGTTGAAGGATAAACCGGTGATGCCGGCGCTGCGCGATTGGCTGCGGCCGGAGCAGCTCGCCGTTCTGGATGATTATCTGCCGGAGCGGCTGGTGATGGGCAACGGGCGCAAGGCGCGGCTCACGTATAACAAAGAGGGCCCGCCCGTAATGAGCGCACGGATACAGGAACTCTACGGCGTCGAGGGACGGTTCACCATTGGTCACGGACGCGTGGCGGTGAAATTTGAAGTGCTCGCGCCGAATCAGCGCCCGATTCAGGTGACGGACGACCTCACCAGCTTCTGGCGCGACATGTATCCCAAGGTAAAGGCAGAGCTTTCGCGCCGCTATCCGCGCCACGAGTGGCGTTAAAACCCAACCGGCAACGCTCTCAGCGCGCGAGCAATGCACGCAGCTCGGCCTCGGGATCTTGGTGATCCTGGTCGATGGCGAGCTGCAGGGCATCTTCAAGCCACGGCTTGGCCTCGGCGGCGCGACCGAGCTGGAGCAGGGCTTTGCCGAGCATGATGCGCGGCATCATCCAGTCGGATTTTTTGCGGGCGCAGATTTCGAGGTG
>JBEVND010000428.1:0-6641 GCA_040508285.1 Rariglobus sp.
TTGCCCTCGCTCGTCCTGTCCATCTCGGCGCTCGTCCAATCCGTCGCGGCCGCTCCCGGCGACGCCCGCGTCGCCAAATGGAAGGATGATCGCGCCGGCGTTTTCCTGCTCATGTTCGACGACGGTTGGCCCGGCCAAGTGGATGTCGCCGTCCCCGAACTTCAAAAGCGCAACCTCGCCGCGACATTCTACATGGTGCCCGAAAAGGGTGAATTCAAAGCCCGCGCCGCCCAGTGGGCCGAGGCCGCGAAAAGTCCCCTCGTCGTTTACGGCAACCACACCATGACCCACGGTGGCGTGCGCGACTACGAACACGCCAAGACCGAGATCGGCGAATGCACGCGCGTCATCCGCGAAGAACTCCAGCCCGTTCCCGGCAAGCCCGACCGCCTGCTCTCCTACGCCCGCCCCGGCGTCGGCGAAGGCAAATGGACGCTCTCCGCCGAGGACGAGATCCGCATCCTCAGCGAGACCAACACTGTCTCCCGCCCGCCCTTCGCCGGCCATGGGGCCGTTTATCACTGGAAGACGTTCCCTGAGATGGCCGCACTCGCCGACAAGGCCGTCGCCGAAAAAGACATGAACTACCTCGTCCTCCACGGCGTCGAACGCATCGGCGCCGAGTGGCAGGATTTCTGGGCGCTCAAGCAGGACATCTTTTTCCCGCTCCTTGATCATCTGAAGGCAAAGCAGGACTCGAAGGAGCTCTGGGTCACCGACCACATCTCGTGGCATCAATACAAGACCACGCGCGAAGCCGCCGCCGTGAAGACCCTCAAGGTCATTCCCAACGGCATCCAGCTTGAGCTCAAATCCTCCGCCGATCCCAAGCTCTACGATCTCCCGCTTACGCTCGTGGTCGAAGTTCCCTCTGGCTGGCGCGCATGCAACGTCTCCCAAGGCGCGACTCAGTTCCGTGTCACCGCTGTCGGCGGATTCGTCAGCTTCGACGCCACCCCCAACGGCCCACCCATCAGCATCTGGCCGGCTTCACTCTGATCCGGCGGATACCCTTGATGAACGCCCCGACGCACACCTCTCGAGACACGAGGTAGTTCATCTCATGCTCGTCGATCGCGGCCTCATTCGGGGCCGCGATCATTATGCGCAGGCTCGATCACGAGCGCGCCCACGCCACGCCATTTCGATCACTTTGAAAATCACCGTCCGGCCATCGCGCGCCGGTAGGCGGTGAAGTCGGCATGCATGCGAAGAAATACCGCGTGCTTCGCGTCGTGATAACGGCGAACGCCTCCCTTGTCTGGCCGAATTCGCCGGCCCGCCACGTTCATCGCCGCCATTGCTCGCGAGAGTTCGGGCCATTTGCCAGAGGCGACCGCGCCCAGCGCCGCGGCGCCGAGCAGCACCGCTTCCGGCTCCTTCGGCAGCACCAGTTCGCAACCGGTGATGTCGGCGTGCTCGCGCAGGAAAACCGGGTTCTTCGCCCCACCTCCGCACACGAACACTGTTCGGATGCGCAAGCCGGCCTTGTTCATCTCGTCGATGATGTGCCGCGTCCCGTGCGCCACCGCTTGGATTGTCGCGAGATAAAGCCGCGCAAGGTCGTCCTCGTCCGCAGAGAGCGTCAGGCCTGCGATCATGCCTTTCAACGTGGCGTCCGCGCGCGGCGAACGGTTGCCGTGAAAATCCGGCTGCACGTGCAGGTCGCGCGTAAGCTCCGCCGGACTCGCCACACCCTCGGCTTTCGCGAGCGCGCCGAGGCGGGCGTTGAGTTCCTCGTAGATCGTTCGTTGGTTGCGGCTCGCGCGCGCCTTTGCCGCCGACGCGGCCGGATGCGTGCGGATCACGTGGTCCACCAGCGCGCCGGTCGCCGACTGACCGCCCTCAGTGAGCCAGAATCCCGGGATCATCGCCGAAAAATAAGGCCCCCACACGCCGCGGATAAACTTGGGCTTCTTCGACACCGCCATGTGGCACGACGAGGTGCCGCCGATCAAAGCGAGCCGGCCCTCGGGCCCTGTCTTGCCGTCCAGCGACGCGCCCAGCATGCCGAGCCCGCCCGCGTGGGCGTCGATGACCGACACGCCGACCGGCGTGCCCTCCTTCAATCCAAGTTCCTTTGCCGAGCGCGCGGTCAACCCGTGGCCAAGCGGCTCGCCCATAGGACGAATGCGCGTGCCGATTCGCTGAAATCCTTCGGTAGCGAGATCACCCAGGCCGATCTTTCTAAAAAAGCCTTCATCCCATCCTTCGCCTTCGCCACCGCGCTGGCCGAGGTAGGTCCACTTGCAGACCACCGAGCACAATGAACGCGTGTCGTCGCCGGTGGCGCGATACGTTAGAAAATCCGGCAGATCGAAAAACGCCGCCGCGCGGCTCCAGGTCTCCGGAAGGTTTTCTTTCAACCAAAGCAGCTTCGGCGTCTGCATCTCCGGCGAGATTACGCCGCCGACATAGTCGAGCACCTTGTGGCCGGTGCGATTGATGCGACTGGCCTGCTCCGTCGCGCGATGATCCATCCAGACAATCACGTTCTGCGCATCCTTGCCTGTCGGGCTGACCGTCACGGGACGTCCGGCGGCATCCAGCGCGACCAGCGAACACGTCGCGTCGAAGCCGATGCCTTTGACGCGCGCGGGCGCCACCCCGCCCTTTTCCAAGGCCGCGCGCGTCGCACGGCAGCAGGCGCGCCAGATGTCGTCGGAGGATTGCTCCACGAAATCCGCCTGGGGCTTCCACATCCGGATCGGGTGGCTCGCCGAGGCGAGCAAGCGCCCTTTCGCGGTGAACAACCCCGCGCGCGCGCTGCCGGTGCCGACATCAATGCCCAGATAAACGGGATCGCTCATGGAAAGGGATCAGCGGCGGCGGCGTCCGGTGACAACGACGACCAGCGACAAGACGCCGGCCAACGCGGCGATCGACGAAGGCTCGGGGATGGCCGAGACCGCCAAGGTGCCATCGCCAACCCAAGTGTAGGTGATGCCGCTGTTGACGCCGACAAAGGAGCTGCCCGCCGTGGTCGTCGCAAACAGGCCTGTATCCAGTCCGGACATACTGATCGACGTGAAGTTGCCGGCAGACGAAACGTTGAAGAGCGAGAGCGTCGCCGATCCTCCGGCCGTCGCCAACGAGGAGGCAAAATTCGCGTCGATCACGAGTTGCAGCGCGCCTCCGTTGGTCAAGGTTCCGCCGACGGAAACCTTGTCGTAGGTGCCGTTCGTCACGCCGAGCAGGTCCATGCTCGTGGTGCCCGCGAGGGCGAGGTTGTTATTGAACGTCAACACGCCGACCGTGCCCGCGTCGCCAACGATCAGGGTGGCATTGACGGCATTCAAGTTCACCGAGCCGTTCACGGTGCCGGAGCCCTTCAAGGTCTGCGCGACGCTGGCGCCGAGCGTGTAACCGGTGACCGCGCTGACGTCGAACGTCGCGCCCGAGGCGACGGTGATCGATGTCGTGTTGTTGATCGAGCCTCCGGCGCCAAGCGCCAGCGTGCCGGCGCTGACGGTCGTCCCGCCCGTGTAGGTGTTGCGATTCGACGTCGCCGCGAGCGTGAGCGTGCCAGTGCCGACCTTGGTGATCGCCATCGTGCCGGTAACGTTGCCGCTGAAGGTCGTGCTGGTGTTGAGCGCGCCGATGCTGGCAGTCGGGCTGTTGGTCCCGGCGGTGCGTAAGATGCTGCCGGCCACGCCGGAGAGCGACCCGAGATCAACCGTGCCGTTCACGCCCAATCCGAGGGCCGTGTTCGAGGCCGAGATGTTCCAGGCCGCCGCCGCGCTGCCGGCGGTGGTCGCGGAAAGAAACACGTTGCCCCCGCTCAGGGAGATCGTGCCGCTCATTTCGCTCAAATCGCTGCCCGCGCCCAAAGTCAGGGTGCCCGTGCCCGACTTGGTGAACCCCGAGGTGCCCACTAGCTTCGAGCGGATGATGGCGCCATTGTTCGCCGTGTTGTTGTTCACGATCGCGGGACCAGTCCCCGCCAGCGTGATGGTCCCGCCGAGGAGCTGGTAGTTGCCGGATGACAGGGAGGTGAACGTTATTTTGTTGGTGGTGACCGTGGAGACGTTGACCGTTGCGTCGGGCTGCGTGCTCGTGACGCCGAAAATAGCCTCGCTGGTATCGGAATTGGACCAGACCGCGTTGGCCGAGCTGTCCCACCAGTTCGTGTTGGTCGTGTTCCAACCGAGGCCGCCGCCGTCCTGAAGACCGGCGTTGGCGCTGCCGTCATAAGTTAAGGGCGCGGCGTGATGAGCGGCCGGGCTCGCGATGCAGATAAGGGCGGTCAATAGCGCGGGGTATGATTTCATGGTCTTTGGAGGTGAAAGTGGGGTGTGCGTTCAGACGGCCTTCGGATACGGCACGGACGCGGTGATGCCCAGGCGGGCAAGGCGGTTCGCAACCTCGGCGCGTTCCGTCTCGCGGAAACGATGGAAGGGCTCGGCCATGAAGTCGTCGCACACGCCGATCAGGCTGAGCGCGCACTTGAGGCCTTTGATGAAAGCGGAACCGTGACGACCGACTTTGTAGAGCGTGGACGAGATATGCATCACGCGCGCGTGCAGTTCGACGACACGCGCGATGTCCCGCGAGACCGCTGCTTGATAAAGATCCACATACAGCCGCGGGCACAGGTTCGCCCCACCGCACACGCCGCCGTGTCCGCCGAGCAGGACGGACTCCGCGAGCAACTCCTCGGGCCCCATCAAGAGCGTCCAGTCGGGCCGGTCGCCCAACAGCCGGACGAGTTGATGATAATAAACCATGTTCGCCGAGCTGTCCTTCATACCGATCACGTTCGGCAGGTCCATCGCGCGGCGCACCGTCTCCACGTCGAACATCGTCTTCGTGTGCGACGGCATGTTGTAGAGGAAGAACGGCAACGACAGCTCCGCCGCCAGATGCTCGATGTATTCGGTCAGCTCCGGCTGGCTGTTCGGATAATAATACGGCGCGGCGACCACCAGCGCACTCGCGCCGCAATCTTCGGAAACGCGCGCCAACCCCACGGCCTCGACCATCGACGTGTCCGTGATGCCGACTAGCACCGGCACGCGGCCCGCCACCTGACGGCAGGTGCGTTCGATTAACTCGCGACGCAACCGGTAGCTCAGGCTCGGCGCCTCTCCCGTCGTGCCGAGCACGAACAAACCGTGCACGCCGCCCCCGAGCATATGCTCGATCAGCCGCTCAAGACCGGCGAGATCGAGCTCGTCGCGTCCGCGCAGAGGCGTCGCCATGGGAGGAATGATGCCGCGATAAATCGCGTTTGCGGAGGGGGTGTTCATTGGGGAGAAAGATTCAGGTCCGCGAAATCCGCAGAGGAGTCGGCCAGCGTGAGTTCGCGAAAACCGGCGATGCGGTGGAACGTGAGAAAGTTCGCGTCGTGGGCCTTCCGCGCGCCGCCCCAGGCGTCGTCATGCGCGGTGCGCGCCGCCACCACGAGGTCGTCGCCGTCGAACAACCAATCGACATACTGGTAGCCGTGACGCTTCGCCTCGGAATGATGCAACACGACGGACCTGATCTCCCAGCTGCGCAGATCCTCCGAGCAAAGCATCGCGAGCGTGTTGCGCACCAGCGAGTCGTTGCCCGTGCCCGCGTAGCGCTCGGGCGTCCAATTCGCCAGCGTCCAGTAGCGGCCGGTCCGTGCATCATGGCGCACGGTGAACTTTGTCGCCCCGCCAGGCAGTTTCACGAAGCCGCTCTCGGGGGAAAACTCCAGCGACTTGCCGTCTTCGGACAACAGCACAAGCGCCGCAGTATCGCTGCGAGGTTGAGCCACGCGCAGCAAATCCCCCACGCGACCCGAGGGCAGGACCACGGCGTTGCCTTCCAGCCAGCCACCGAATGCGCCGCCGAGCCACGCCCTCGAGTTCGCGAGCGGGCGCGTAAAGATCCAGCTTTCGCTCCGCAGCAAATCTCCGTCCACGGGTGCCGACATCAGCACAGGCTGGTAACGCTCGCCCCACGTGCCGCCGGGTCCCGCGTCCTCGATCGCCCGCCAGAGCCGGCCGTTATGCAATAGCATCGGCATTGGCGCGGTGTGATAATGCCCCTCAGCCTTGAGCAGACCCGACGCGCCATCCTTCGGCTGCGTCCAGGTAAACCCGCCGTCGTCGCTGCGGCGGATCACCAAGAGCCCGTGGTGATGGGTCGTCCCAAGCAGATAAAGCGCGCCGCCATGGACAAACAGATTGGACCAAAAAGCCGGCTCCACCCGCGCGATCTGCCGCCACGTCTCGCCGCGATCGTCGCTGCGGTAGACAAAGGTCGTCGCAAAACTGAACTCCGTCGTGCCCGGGCCGAACACATCGTGCGAGGCGACGTAGGCTCCGTCCGGAAGGATCGCGATGGAGGGCGAACCTATATACTCTTCGGTATCCGCTTTTCGGTGACCCACGACCACTCCGGGAACGAGATCTGTTTCGTCGGCGACGATCAAAGGGCTTGGATTTTCCTGCGACATGGTCGATTTGTTTGGGAGAACTCACCTGCTTCGTGAAGCAACGCCCCAAGCTCCCCAAAAAACGCCCGACGCTTAAAGCACTGAGCCATGCACACGGCGGTAAACTTGCTATCCAATCCGGTATTAACCCCGGGGAAACCCGTGATTACTGGCTCATCATGGAATCCTTCCACGCGCTTCCGGCGGGCGGCCCGACGCGCACCGCCCGCAT
>JBEVND010000431.1:0-4027 GCA_040508285.1 Rariglobus sp.
CAAATCGCGGCTGAAATCATCGCCGAACTCAAAACCGAGGTCGCTGCCCTCTCCGGCCGCAAACCCTGCATTGCCCTCGTGCGCGTTGGCGAAGACCCCGCCTCCGTGTCCTACGTCAAAAAGAAGGAGAAGACCGCCGCCGACATCGGCATCGAAAGCCGCATCATTCTCCCTGCCGCCACGATCACGCAGGCCGAACTCGAAAATCTCATCGACGACCTCAACAACGACCCGACCGTCGACGGCATTCTCGTCCAGTCCCCGTTGCCCAAACACCTCGACGAACCCGCCGCCTTCCGCCGTCTCGCCGCACACAAGGATGTCGACGGTTTCCACACTCTCAACATCGGCAAGGTCGCCCAGGAAGACGACACCGGCTTCGTCGCCTGCACTCCCGCCGGTATCATGGAGCTGCTCGCCCGTTCCGGCACCGATCTTAAGGGCAAACACGTCGTCGTTCTCGGCCGCTCGCTCATCGTCGGCAAACCTGTCGCCCTCCTCGCTCTTCAGAAAAAAGCCGGCGCCAACGGCACCGTCACCATCTGCCACTCCGGCACCAAGGACGTCGCCGCCATCACCCGCCAGGCCGACGTCCTCATCGCTGCCATCGGCCGCGCCGAGTTCGTCACTGCCGATATGGTTAAACCCGGCGCCGTCATCATCGACGTCGGCATCAACCGCGTGCCCGACGCGTCCAAGAAAACTGGATACCGCCTCACCGGCGACGTCCACTTCCCGACGGTTTCCACCCTCGCCGCCAAGATCACGCCGGTCCCTGGTGGCGTCGGCCCGATGACCGTGGCGATGTTGATGAAAAACACCGTGAAAGCCCACCGTCAGGCGGCCGCCTGATTTCGGTTTTCATCCGCTTACCTTAGCGATGCCGCTTCCCAAGATTTTGGTCGTCGACGACCAGCCGATCAACGTCCAGCTCCTCAAACGGAAGCTGGAAAAAGAAGGTATTGAAATCCTGACCGCCTACAATGGCCAGGAAGCGCTCGACGTCGTCGCGCACACCAAGCCCGACCTCATCCTCCTCGATGTGATGATGCCCGACATGGACGGCATCGAGGTCTGCCAGCGCCTCCAGGCCGACGAAGCATCGCGCCACATCCCGATCATCTTCGTCACCGCCCGCACATCGAAAGAAGGCAAGATCGAGGGACTCGGCGTCGGCGCGGTGGACTACATCACCAAGCCCATCGACCTCGACGAAACCCTTGCCCGCGTGCAGACGCAGCTTCGATTCGTCCAGATCAACCGCGAGATGCTCGACCTCCAGCGTCGCCTCGTCGAAGCCCGCCGTGCCGCCACCATCGGTGCCGTCACCCAAGGCGTTGCGCATAATCTCAACAACCTTCTCGGCGTCGTCCTCGGTTATCTGGACCTCATCAAATCCGGCTACGACAAGCCCGATAAGGTGAAGAAAAACGCCGAGAGCGTCGAAAACGCCGTCCAGCGTATCGTCGCCATCATCAAGCAACTCAGCTCGCTCGTCGTAAAATCCCGTGCGCCCGTCGTCCGCTGCAAACTCGACGAAGTCCTCTCCAGCGCCATCGGCCGCTACCAACTGGAGCACGGAATCACCCACACCGTCATCGTCGACAACCCGCTCGGTGATCATCCCATCGACACCAACGTGGAGATCTTCGAAGACATCGTTGGCAAGATCCTCATCAACGCGTGGGAAGCCTACGGCGACGCCCCCGCCGACCAACGCCCGATCTGGCTGCGCACCGCTATCGTTCAAAAATCCGAAGGCCCCATGATCGAGCTCACCATCGACGATGCCGGTCAGGGCGTCATCGAAGACATTCGTGATCGTATGTTCGAGCCCTTCATCAGCTCCAAACACACCGTCGGCGTCGGTATGGGCCTCACCATCGCCCGCCACTCCCTGCGCAACCTCGGCGGCGAAGTTGCCCTCAACGATCGCACCGGCGGTGGCTCCACCGTCACGATCCACCACCCCGTCGAGCGCAAGGTCAAGAAGGCCCTCGCCGGCTGATCCGCCCGTCTCGCGTTCTCGCCTGCTTACGTCCGCGTTTGTTTCTTCGGTAACGTCCACTTCTTCTCATGCCCAAGATCGCCTTTATCGGAGCCGGCAACATGGCCTCCGCCATCGTCACTGGTTTGCTCGCTCAAAATGTCTGCGCTCCCGCCGATATCGCCTGCCTGGGTGGTGCCGGAGCCAGCGCGCAAAAACTCGCCGATCGCACCGGTATCCGTCTGGCCACTACGCCCGCTGATCTTCTCAGCTCTGCGGACATCGTGGTTGTCGCCTTCAAACCGCAGCACCTGGCCAACGTCGATCCGCTCATCTCGGCGCTCACCACCGGCAAGCTCGTCATCTCGGTCCTCGCCGCCAAGACGCTCGCCCGCCTCGCCACCACGTTTCCCGAGGCGCGCAATATCGTGCGCACCATGCCCAACACCCCGAGCGCGATCGGCGCCGGTATGACCGGCTGGTGCTCACTCAAGCCACTCACCTCCGACGATCGCACGACCGTTCTCACTCTTCTCCGCGCCATCGGCCGCGAAGTCGAAGTTCCCGAAAACCAGATCGAAGCGCTCATGGGCGTCAGCGGTTGCGGGCCAGCGTTCGTCTTCGAGTTCACCGCCGCCCTGCGTGAAGCCGGCGTCGCCGCCGGGCTCGACCGCGACACCGCACAAATGCTCGCCGTGCAAACGCTCCTCGGCTCCGCGCGTCTCATGGCCGAGACCGGCACCGAGCCGGAGACGCTGCGCAATCAAGTCACCTCGCCCAACGGCACGACGTTCGCCGGCTTAAAACGCCTCGAAGCGCACAACTTCCGCGGCATCCTCGTCGAGACTGTCCAGGCTGCCAAAGCCCGCGCCGAAGAACTGGCCCAAGGTTAGTCGTTGGCGACAAAGGTTGCCTCAAAGACGCAGCCGGGCTGAATGCGAAACCATGTCGTTTCGCTTTTCTCCGGGCGTCCGGTTTGGTCGGCAAATCATCTTTTGCTCTGCTGTCTTATTGGCAGCTCCCCAGCCTCGTCTGATCGCCCAGCCGGCGCCCGCCGCGAACATTGCTGAATCCCGCTCGAGGGTTGAGGCCGCGCTGGCCAAGAACGATCTGCCCGCCGCATGGATCGCCCTTCGCGAGTGGACCACGCAGCGCCCGGACGATCCCGCCGCGCTAATTCTCCAATCGAAACTCTACCTTCGCCTCGACGCGCCTGCCGCCGCCATCGCGTCAACCCGGCGCGGCCTCGCGCCGACTGCCAGTCCCGCCGCCACGCCGGAGCAGCGCCAGACTCTACTCGCGCTAAAAGCCCAAGCGCATACCGCCGTCGAGGAACCGGCCGCGGCTTGGAACGCCTACTCGGAGCTGTTGGAAACTCCGTCCGCCCAACCCACCGCGATCGAGAAAATCGCCCGCCGCGCCCGTTGGGATGCATTTATTCAGATCAACCGCCCGGCCATCTACGAACGTCTGCGTGCACGCGCCACGGCTGACGCTTCCGCACCCGGCGCTCCCGTCTCCGCTCAACTGACGCTCATTCGCTGGGTAGCCGCCTCCGAGTCCACCGCCCGCGCCTTATCGCTGCTTCGCCAGGAGATCGCCAAAAATCCCGACTCGCCCGAACTCCAGGTCGCGTTGGCTGAATTGCTCCTCCCTGATGCGTGCCCGCCTTTCGGCACCCACTACAGGAAAAACCTCATCGCTTTCGCCGACACCCATCGGGCCGACCTCGACCTGCTGCGCGCCGGCGGCAAAGCCGGTTTTGCGGGCGAGGCGTTGGCCGGCGTCGAGGCGCAGGTCTTGGAATACAAAGCCGAAGACACCAAGCGCACCGCACCGGCTGATCTTCCAAAATTCGTGAAAGAATACCTGCGAGACGCGTCGACCCGCGCAGCGGCCTATCACAAAAAACTCTCCCAACATGTCGAGGCGCTCCAAGCGCTTTCGATCCGTCGCTTCGATTTATTGGATAATCCGGAAGCATCCGCCGCCGATTGGGCAAAATGGGAAAAAGACGCCCGCCCTCACTACAAACCCATG
>JBEVND010000441.1:0-3210 GCA_040508285.1 Rariglobus sp.
CCTCGATGATGACGTGGCCCGCGATCATAACGGAGTTACTCGTCACGATGTTATTCCCGAGCACGCAATCGTGAGCGATGTGGCCGTAAGCGAGGAACGTGTTGTCGTCTCCGATGCGCGTGAAATCGCCGTCGTTGGTCGCGGCGTGCACCGTGAAGTATTCACGAAACACATTACGCGCGCCGATCCGAACGCCCGGGTTGCCGCCCTTGAATTTCAAATCCTGCGTCTTCCCACCAATGTTGGCGTAAGGGAATATCTCACAGGCCTCGCCCAAGTGCGTGTTGCCTTCAACCGACGCGTGATGGTGAAGCCGCGTGCGCGCCCCGAGCCGCACACCGGCACCGACAAACGCAAAGGCGCCAATCTCGACATCGGCACCGAGTTCGGCGCCGGTCTCGATCACTGCCGTGGGGTGAATGAGGCCGCACATGGTGGGATATTAATCGACCGCGCTCGAATCGAGGATCGCAAACATCAGCTCGGCCGAGGACACCACGGTGCCGTCCACGGTGCAGTTACACTCGGCTTGGGCGAGTTTGGCGCCGCGTGATTTGGTGAGCTTGGCGTTGATGATGATCTGGTCGCCAGGACGCACCGGTTTGCGGAACTTCACGCGGTCGGCGCTCATGAAGAGAGAGGTCTTCCCTTCGCTGCTGCCACGACGGAGCATGAGAATACCGGCGGCCTGCGCCATGGCTTCGAGTTGAAGCACGCCGGGCATCACGGGATTGCCCGGGAAGTGGCCTTGGAAAAACGGCTCGTTGATCGTGACGTTCTTGATGGCGACGAGTTCGTCTTCGCCGATGAATTCGACGACGCGGTCGATCATCACAAACGGATAACGGTGCGGCAACGTGTCGAGGATGCGGCGGATATCGAGCTCGGTTTCCGTAGGGAGAACCTTCGACGGGCGCGGCTTTTTCTTTGGGCCTTTGCGCGTCTCTTCGAGCTTGGCGAAGAGCGCCTTGGTGAGCTCGGCGTTGATCGCGTGGCCGGGACGCGTGGCGACGATATGCGCCTTGAGCGGCATACCGAGGAGCACGATGTCGCCGATGATATCGAGGATCTTGTGGCGAACGAACTCGTCCTTAAAGCGCAGGCCTTCCTTCGAGAGAATCTTGTCGCCTTTGATGACCACGGCGCAATCGAGCGAACCGCCCTTGATCTTGCCGAGCTTGAGCAGTTCTTCGATGTCCTCGTAAACGGTGAACGTGCGCGAGGCGGCGACCTGCGTCATGTAAACGTCCGGGTCGATCGTCAGCGTGAGATGCTGCGTGTGAATACCGCGGTCGTCGGCCGAGGTGCACGTGATCTTCAGCTCGTCGCAAGGCAGCGCGATGACCGACGAGTTGCCGCGCGTGACGGAGACGGCTTCCTCGAGCTGGAAGTATTCGCGGTCCTTGTCCTGTTCGACCGGATCACCCTCGAGAATCAGGTTCACGAAGGGCTTGGCGGAACCGTCCATGATGGGCGGCTCGGCGGAGTCGATTTCAACCAACACGTTGTCGATACCGCAGCCACTGAGCGCGCTGAGCACGTGCTCAACCAAGTGGATCTTGGTGTGGCCGTCCTGCACCGTGGTGTTGCGCACGAGATCGCCGATGAGCTCGATGCGAGGTTTGACCTCCGGTTGTCCGTTGAGGTCCATGCGCTTGAACACGATGCCGTGGTCAATGGGCGCCGGCTGGAAGGTCAAGGTGACGGCGTTGCCGGTGTGCAAGCCGGTGCCTTGGATGGACACGGCGCGCGCGAGCGTGCGTTGTTTCATAGAGGTTTAATCGGCCAGTGTGCGAAAGCTGGGGCGGCCAGTGCAAGCGCCGAGTCTGAGTTGCCTTCGGGCGCACCTTGTCCGCGCACTTGACACCCCCTCGCGCCGACCGTTACCCCTAACCTTTCTACAACTCGTAACCTTCGAAGCACCACCTCGACATGCCCTCCGCCAACGATATCCGCAAAGGCCAAGTGATCAAATTCAACGGCGAGCCCCACCTCGTCATGGAAACCATGCATCGCACGCCTGGCAACCTTCGCGCTTTCGTGCAGGTCAAGATGCGCAATCTGCGTTACGGCAAGGCCCTCGACCAACGCTTCGCCTCCACCGACACCATCGAAGTTCTCCCCACCGAAAAGAAGAGCCTCGAGTTCAGCTATGTCGACCGCGACTCCTACGCGTTCATGGATCCAGAGACCTTCGAGACGATCGAACTCTCCGCGACCCTCATCGGCGACACCAAGAACTATCTCACCGCCAACGGCAAAGTGGACGTTCTCTTCGTTGACGATAAGCCCCTCACGATCGAACTCCCCTCCTCTGTGAACCTCAAAGTCACCGAGAGCTCCGACGGCATCAAGGGCGACACCGCCTCCAACGTGCAGAAGCCCGCCACCCTCGAAACCGGCCTGGTCGTCAGCGTTCCCCTCTTCATCAAGGAAGGCGAAATCATCCGCATCAGCACCGACGACGGCTCCTACATGGGTCGCGCTTAAGCCCCTTCGACTAATCGACCATCGACCTGTGCCTCGATAGGCTTCAGCTATTTAAAGCTGAAGCCTGATCATACAAAAAACCCGCGATGTAAATCGCGGTTTTTTTGTGCTCCAGAGTATCCCGCAGATAAGTCCTGCCGCCAATACCACCTGATCTACTTCGCCTAAATGTAGCTTGGGCACCGTTTTGTGCCCACTGGACCGCGACCACCATTCCGGCTAAAATGCCGCCATGAAGGGTAAACACCTGTCGATTCCCGAACTCTGCGAGTATCGCCGCCTCGAAAATGTCGAGGACCTCAAATGGTCGGGAGCCGTGGTCGAAACGATCCAGCGTGACGTGAATCGCTGTGGCAACTCGATCGCTACACTCCCCGAATTCCGACCAAGGTTCTTAACGGAAGGCTAGCAAGCTACTCGATCACGGACTCGTCACGCGCGATGCCCGGTCCGGCACCGTCTTGCATGTGGAGTATAAACTGCCGCCGTTCGGTGGACGCCTCGCAAGTATCCGGGACTGACTCAACACATTGGAGGGCGACCACCCGCCCGTCGCCACACCCAAACCCGAAACCAACACCAATGATCCCTCTCTATGAAGTTGCTTAGCATCCAAGTAGGCCTGCCTCGCATCCTAGGACGCGCCGGTGCCGAAGACCCAATGGACCGCGAGTGGACGTCGGGCATCTTCAAGGACCGTGTGGAGATCCCGGTTTTCGC
>JBEVND010000476.1:0-4994 GCA_040508285.1 Rariglobus sp.
GTCCGCATGCTTAAAAATCCACAAGATTTGCGCAGGCGGGCAGGGAGGCGTGGCGTCACGAGACGTGTGCTCGGCAAGTCTGCGGCGCCGGAACGCAGCGAGGTGACGCGTCTGCTCCTGCGAGTATCTTCCCCCATGCGGGATTTACTTTCAGCACGCAGAAACGCGACGAACGCGACATGCTCTGCGAGCGGCGACTGCCTTGGCTGAGCGTCTACCTTAGACGATCTTGAGCTTGGGCAAATCCTGGCCGTCGACGAGGCCGGTGGGTTTTCCCTTCGCGTCGACGACGATGAGGTCGTCGATTTTGTGCGCTTCGAACAACCGCAGCGCATCTACGCCGAGCGCATCTTCGCCCACCGTTTTCGGCGAACGTGTCATGAAGGTCGTGACGGTTTTCTCCAGGAAACCCGGGCCGGTGAGGGCGCTACGGCGGAAATCACCGTCGGTGAAGATGCCGGTGAGTTTACCCGATTTGGGGTTAACGATGGCGATGCTGCCGCTCTTGGCCTTGGTCATCGCAAGAATGGCCTCCTGTGTGGTGGCTTTCTCGCTGACGACAGGCAGGCGTGAACCGCTGCGCATGATGTCTTTCACGCGGAGCAGAAGGACGCGGCCAAGATTTCCGGCGGGATGGAACTTGGCGAAGTCGTTGCGCGTGAGGCCGCGTTCGTCGAGGAGGACCATCGCCAGCGCGTCGCCGATCGCGAGGGCGGCCGTGGTGCTGGCCGTGGGTGCGAGGCGGAGCGGGCAGGCCTCGCGCGGAACGCGATAGATGAGCTGATAATCGGTGTTTTTTGCGAGGTCGGACCCGGCGTTGCTCGTGAAGCCGACGGTGTGGACGCCGAGGCGACGCAGGCCGGTGATCAGGCGCAGGATCTCCTCGGTCTGGCCGCTGTTGCTCAGGAGGAAAACCAAGTCGCCTTCGTTGCAGACGCCGAGATCGCCATGGAGCGCCTGGGTGGCGTCGAGGAAACAGCTGGAAATACCCGTGCTGTTGAGCGTGCCCACCAACTTGTTGGCGATGTGGGCCGACTTACCGATGCCGGTGAAGATGAGTTTACGGCCGGCATTGCTGGTCGCTTGCACCGCGCGCGCCACATCGACGAATTTTTCGTCCAGACCGCGTGCCGTGGCGACGAGGGCCTCCGTTTCGATTTTGATGGCGGTGCGGGCGCGCCCCAAGGTGGTTTTGGTGTCGAGGGCCATTTAGAGTTTGAGTCGTCGGACGGTCTGCGAGACTTAGGAGCAACTTTTTTTCGTTCAAACCAATTTACCCCGTCTTCGATGAGGTTCCGCCATTTCTCCTTTTGTCTGTATGCGCTCGCGGCGCTGCTTTTTGTCGCGGGCTGCGGACGTTATGAGTCGTCGCCGTTCACCGCCGAAATCGACGAGCCCGGCTATCGTCGCGGCAAGGATTTGATTCGCCAAGGTCGCAACCAAGAGGCGCTCGAGGCCTTCTTGAAAATGGTCGAGAAGCGTGGCGACGAGGCGCCCGAGTCGCACCTCGAGCTCGGCATCCTTTACCAGCAGCACATCAAGGATCCGATCGCGTCGATCTACCACTATCGCAAGTTCCGCGAGTTGAAGCGCAACTCGCCGCAGGCCGATCTCGTTCGCCAACGCATCGATGCCGCCACGCGCGAGTTTGCCCGCACGTTGCCCGCGCAACCGCTCGAAAATCAAATGGAGCGCCTCGATCTCCTTGAGCGCGTTGATCTGCTCCAGCGTGAAAACGCCCAGCTCAAGGACCAGCTGATCGGGGTTCGCACCCAGGCGATCAACACGCCACGCCCGACCGCTCCGGTCGCAAGTGTTCCGCCCGAGCAGCTCGCGCCCCTCGCCATCGACCCGATGGATTCGCCGATCGCGTCGGTGTCCGAGCCACAGCCAACCCTTCCCGACATTCCGATCGCCACGCCGACGCCCACGGCCCCGCGGCCTCCCGTCCAGGTGCAGCAGCCCACGGTGGTCCAGCCGACCACGCCGACTTCGTTCCGACGGCACGTCGTGGTGAAGGGCGATACGCTCTTCAGCCTCGCGCAGCGCTACTACGGCAACCGTTCGCGCTGGCGTGAGATTTACGCGGCCAACCGTGCGGTGCTGCCGAGCGAGAGTTCGCTGCGCATCGGCATGGAGTTGAAGATCCCGCAGTAAACGCGACATCGCGTCGCGAACGTTACTTTTTTCAATTCCCCGAATTTTCGTATGCCGCGCACTTCACGTCGCACGTCTGTTTTCACCGAGTCGCTCATCCGCGAGATGTCGCGCGTCGCCGCCCAGCACGGCGCGATCAACCTCTCTCAAGGTTTTCCCGATGGGAATCCGCCCGCGGAGCTTGTGCAGGCCGCCAAGGACGCGATGGACGCGGGGCGTCACCAATACGCGGTGACGTGGGGTTCGCCGGAACTGCGCGACGCACTCGCCGCCAAGCTCACGCGTTTCACCGGTTTGCCGGTCGATCCATTGCGCGAACTCGTAGTCACGTGCGGCGCGACCGAGGCGATGCTCGCGGCGGTGATGACCGTGTGCGATCCGGGTGACCGCATCGGTATGTTTTCGCCGTTCTACGAGAACTACAACGCCGACGCCATTCTCAGCGGCGCGACTGCGGTGCACGTTGCGCTGCGCCCGCCGCACTACGGTTTCGATCCGGCGGAGTTGCGCGCCGCGTTTGCCGAAAACGGCGGACTGAAGGCGTTCATCCTTTGCAATCCGTCCAACCCGTGCGGCCGCGTTTTCACGCGCGCCGAGTTGATGCAGATCGCGGCGCTCGCCGAGGAATTCGATACGTATGTCATCACGGATGAGGTCTATGAGCACCTCGTGTTTGACGGCCGTGAGCACGTGTATTTCGCCACGCTTCCCGGCATGGCGGCGCGCACGTTAAGCATCTCGTCGCTTTCAAAAACGTTCTCCATCACCGGCTGGCGTTTGGGCTATCTGCACGCTGCGCCGGAGATCATCGCGCAGGCGCGCAAGGTTCACGATTTCCTCACCGTCGGCGCGGCGGCTCCGCTGCAACACGCGGTCGTCACTGCGCTCGGTTGGGGACGCGATTACTACACGGGCCTCGCGGCGGAATATCAGGCGCAACGCGACGTGTTGCTCAGCTACCTCGATAAAACCGGCCTCAGTTACACCCGGCCCGAAGGTGCGTATTTCGTGATGCTCGACATCTCGCCCTTCGGCTTCGCAAGCGACGTGGAGTTTTCCCACTGGATGGCCAAAGAGATCGGCGTCGCCCCCGTGCCGGGCTCAAGTTTCTTCGCCAATGGCGAGAACCGCTACGTGCGCCTCAATTTCGCCAAGAAACCCGCGACGCTGCACGCCGCGGGCGAGCGATTGCTCAAGCTGAAGCGCGGATAAATCCATTCGGTCGTAGCCGAACGACCGAGTAGGTTCGCCGTGCGCCTCATGAAAGCGCTGCGCGCTTCCGCTACGTCGAATCACACCAACACGAGTTCGATTCCGAGCGCCTCGATTTGTTCGCGCGCCTCGGCGGGTAGGTCGGTGTCGGTGATGATCGTATCGATGTCGGAGAGCGGTGCCACGCGCGTGAGACTGCTGGTGCCCCATTTGCTGGAATCGGTGACGAGGATCACCTGGCGCGCGCAACGGATCATCGCGCGTTTGGCCTGGGCGATTTCCATCGTCGAATCCGTGAGGCCGCTGGCATCCATCGCCTGTGTGCCGAGAAACAGCTTCTGCACGGAAAGCTCCGCGAGACCTTGCTCGGTCAATGCCCCGACGGTGCTCGCCGATTCGCGGTTGAAGGAGCCGCCCAGCAGAATCAGGCGCTGCCCGACGGCCCCGCCGAGTTCGAGCGCCACGTTGAGCGCGTTGGTCACAATAGTAAGTGGCGAGACGTGAACGAGGCGGCGCGCGATCTCCACGGCGGTCGTGCCGGCGTCGATCAAGATGGCGTCGCCGGGTGATACGCGTTGTGCGGCGGCCTCGCCGATTCGCCGCTTTTGATCGAGATGGATGGAGGCGCGCTGATCCACGCCGAGAAGCGACGTGACGAAGTGGTGGTTTCCTTTCGCGATCGCACCGCCGCGGTCCCGTAGCAGCCGGCCCTCGCGTTCAAGGATCACCAGATCACTGCGTATCGTCACTTCGGATACGGCGAAACGCGCGGCCAATTCGCTCACCCTCACCGAGCCCGCGCGCTGCACCTCGTCCACGATTCGAGCCCGACGATGCCGCGTCATCAGGGTTTTGTCGTCTGCGGAGGGCGTTAAAGCGGAAGTCATGAACCGAAAGAAATCGAAGGTTTTGGTCTTTGGAACCCTTATTTTGAAAGGATTCGAAGGTGTATTTACCTTCGTATTCATGCGCCAATGGCGATTTGTTCAAATTTCCGAAAGCTCGCGCTTGACAATTCGCAAGCCGTGAGAAGCCTATCGAAAGCTTTCGAAACCCCTCGTTGCCCCATGAAACAGATTGTCGCCCTCGCGGCCTCCTCAGCAGGAGTTGCCCATGCCCGTCTCGCCGCCGAAGCTCTTCGCGCCGCTGCTCAACACTCCGGTCACGGCCTCAAGACCGGGATCGCGACCGCCGATGCGCCTTTGGGCGCTTTGTCCGTTGCCGACATCGCGGCGGCCGACGTCGTCGTTCTGGCAGTCGACGAATCCGTCAACGCAGCGCCCTTTGCCGGCAAGCCGGTCTACGAAACGCGCACCAGTGCAGCGATTCGCCATCCTCAAGCGATCTTGGACGCCGCGCTCGCCCGTTTGCCGGCGGCGGTGGACGTTTCCGCCAAACCAGCGCCGGCCTCCGCGGCGCAGTCGACCTCTTCGGTGGTTACGACGAGTGCGGCTCACGCGACGACGGCTTCGGTGAAGCGCCTGGTTGCGATCACGTCGTGTCCGACCGGCATCGCTCATACCTTCATGGCTGCGGAAGCGCTCAAGAAATCCGCAGCTGCCCTCGGCCATCAAATCCGGGTTGAAACTCAAGGTTCGGTCGGCGCGAAAAGCCAACTCACGGCC
>JBEVND010000483.1:0-3452 GCA_040508285.1 Rariglobus sp.
TCTCGGTGCGCTCGCCGCCGGTCTGTTTTTGAGCACGCTACTTTCGCAGGTCTTGATCGCGCAGGGTATTTTTCAAGTGGATGCGGCGGTGCCGGGTAACGGCAACTGGTTCGCTCATCTCCGGTTCCCGCTGCCCAACGCGCTCGCGCTCTACGCGCTGAACGATGACAACCAGGTCGGCGCCTCTTTCTACTGGGCCACGGTCGTGGCGGTGGTGGGCGTGCTGATCGCCGGGGCGAGAAAATCCCTCCGCGCCGTGGAGTCGCTGGTCCGGCGGCGGGTTTGGTTCAGCCTGGCGGTGCTGCTCATCACAACCTTGGCGGTTTGCTTTATCGGTGAGCGCTCGTCGGCGTATCGCGCGATCTTCCCTCTTACCGGGGTGGTGTTGGTGTTGTTTGTGCATGCCCTGCGCTTGCTCACCGTCCGTTCCAAGGTGCGCCTCACGCATTATGCCGTGTTGGGTCTCGCCGGCGTGGTGATCGCCATCACCGCCAATCGCTCGGTGCAAACGCTGGTGGCTGACGCACAGGGGCGGGAATGGGAGCTGATGCAAAACACGGTGGTTCGCGCCAGTTTCACGCGTCCGGTTCGGGTGCACATTGTGATGCCGTCGGATGCCGATCGCTCGACCGAGCGGGTTTACGGCGACGAGTATGGCGCGTTGTCCAGCGGTACGGACGCGATGGCGCGCGACATGTTCAAAGCGGCGCTGCACGCGCGTTATCCGGACCGGCTGCCGTCTGGCGGCAGCTACACCCTCGCCACCGGTTACGACGATCCGCTCACTGGGACGTATGACTTGCTGATCGATATGCGGAAGTTGGCGGGGGAGAGGTGACCCAGAAGCGACTCTGTCATTGCCAAAGCACCTTGCGCCCCGAATGACGATCTCCGAGCGGAAACTCCTGATTTTGGGAATGCTCTCTTCGTCCGCGGAGCCTCGATCAATGACTTTTTCGCTGCACTCAAAGGCGGCTATCGGCCAAAAAAAGAGCGCGGGATGATCCGCGCTCTCGTGGTTTTAGCTGGGACGGAGGGTCAGCTCCAGCTCAGGTCGGACTTGGTGATCGGCCACTGACGGATGCGTTTGCCGGTGGCGGCAAAGATCGCGTTGCAGATGGTCGGAGGAACCACCGGGTAGGGCGGTTCGCCGAGGCCGGTGGGCGGATTGGCACTTTCGATGAAGTGCACCCCGATCTTCGCCGGCGTGGCGTTGATGCGAAGCAGCGGGAAGTCGTGGAAGTTACTCTGCACGGCTTTGCCATCGTCGTATGTCATTTCCTGCAGCCAGATCGCGCCCAAGCCGTCGACCACAGAGCCTTCGACTTGGTTCTCCGCGCCGCTCGGATTGATGATGGGACCGACGTCGCTGACCGCAGTAACTTCCTTGACCACCATCGTGCCGTCTTTTGCAACTGCGACATGGGCCACCATCGCGACGTAGCCGGAGTGGCTGTAGTGAAAGGCGATCCCGCGGCCTTCGCCCTTGGGCAGTGGCGATGTCCAATTGGATTTTTCCGCCGCGAGTTTGATCACGGCCTTCATGCGTCCCGTGTCGTAGGCGGCGCCACGCTGTCCCGGGCTAGGTTCGATCACCCGATCGGGTCCGAGTAATTCCAGGCGCACCTCGACCGGATCGCGGCCGGCAGCGTGGGCGAGTTCATCGATGAAACCCTGGAAAACGAAGGCCAGCGCGTTGCTGCGCGGCGCGCGCATCGGGCCGGTGGGCACGGTGGTGGGAATGATCGACTGATCGAGTTTGAAGTTCGCGATGAAACGCGCGGGCAGCTCGTCGGTGCTGAGCTCCGCACCGGAGGCCGGTTTCTCGGTGTTCAGATAACCGAAAGTCACGAAGTGATCCTGCCAGGCGCTGATCTTACCCTGCGCGTCGACCGCGCCCTTCAGATAATGATAACCGCCGGGGCGATGATAGCAGTCCTGACGCATGTCATCCTCGCGCGTCCACGTGAGTTTGACCGGGGCGCCTTTGGTGCGCAGCGCGATCGCCGCGGCCTCGACCATGTAGTCGTTTGCGAGACGACGTCCGAAACCGCCGCCTCCGCGGACGAAGTTCAGTTTCAGTTTCTCCTTCGGGATGTTGAGCGTCTTGGCAATGAGATCCTGCCCTGAGCCCGGCGTCTGCGACGTGGTCCAGAGCTCGATGCCGCCGTCACGGGCCCATGCGGTGCAGCCCTGCGGCTCGAGGGTGGCATGGTTGAGAAACGGGTAGAAATAAGCGCTCTCGACAACTTTTTTTGCAGATGCGAATGCCGCGTCGACGTCGCCGTCCTTGCGGAGATTTACGCCCGGGGTTTCAGCGAGTTGCGCAGCCTTCTGCGTGTAGTTGTCGCTTGAGTGGCCGGCACCGTTGGTTTCGTCCCATTCGATCTGTAACTGCCGTTTGGCGGAGAACGCGGCCCACGTGGAGGTGGCAATGACCGCGACGCCGGGACGCAGGCCGTTGATGTTGTCGGAACCCTCGATGACGAAGCAGTCGAGCACGCCGGGGAGGCGTTTGATGCGATCGAGGTTGGCGCCGACGAACTTGCCGCCGTACGTGGGGCATTTCTCCAATGCAGCGTAGACGAGGCCGGGGAGTTTCTGGTCGATACCGAAAAGGCTTTTGCCCGTGACGATGGCGGGATTGTCGACGCCGCCCACGCGGGAGCCCATGACGCGGAACTCGCCCTCCTTCTTAAGCCGGACGGTTTTTTCGTCGGGAATCGGAAGCGTGGCTGCTTTGGTCGCGAGTTGGCCGTACGTCAACTTGCGGCCCGTCGCCGCGTGGATTACCTGACCTTTGTCGGTGGTGACCTGATCGGCAGGCACGCTCCAAGTCTGGGCAGCGGCTTCGACCAACATGACGCGCGCGACCGCACCGGCTTGGCGCAGACGCATGTAATTGTCCGGCGTTGAGCGACTGCCGCCGGCAAATTGCGGACCCACATCGGCGCGCAGGCCCGCTTGCTCCACCACGATGGTGGCGATGTCGGCATCCAGTTCTTCAGCCACGATCATGGGCAGCGAGGTTTTCACGCCCTGACCGGTCTCCGGGTTTTTCGCCAGGATCGTGATGATATTCTGCGGCGTGATCTTGATGAACGGATTCGGCGTAAACTCCTTCGCGGTGTCGTCGAGGATGTTGGCCTGCGCGAGAAGCGAGGTGCCGCTCACGGCGTAGCCGATGATCAACCCACCGCCGGCGAGGGAGGAGACGCGGAGAAATTCGCGACGGGAAACAGCGGAGGATTTCATGCGTGGGCCCCCCGGTGGTGCTGGCAGCAATTGGCTCCCGCGGTCGTTGCCACCGTGGCGGCGGCAGCGGCGTCGTCGAGTCCGGCGGTTTTGATGCCGGCGGCCGTTTTAATTGCGGCGCGGATTCGCACATAGGTGCCGCAGCGGCACAGATTGCCGGCCATGGCGGAATCGATTTCGCTGTCGGTAGGCTTGGG
>JBEVND010000032.1:0-4431 GCA_040508285.1 Rariglobus sp.
CTTTTTTGCGGGCTAATGTCTCCACCTAAGTCGATCGCAGGATCGTGGAATGAAGACGCAAAAAAACTCCGGCCAGTGCAGGCCGGAGTTTTGGAGGGAAAGTCCGCTGTCTGGCGGAGCTTACTTGCCGAGGGCTTTCGCGATGCGGACGAGGGCGGTCTCGACGTTGGCGCGGCTGTTGAAGGCCGAGATGCGGACGTGGCCTTCGCCGCACTTGCCGAAGCCGGCGCCGGGGGTGCAGACGACTTGGGCTTCGTTGAGAAGCTTGTCGAAGAATGCCCAGGAATCGGTGCCGGTGTTGATCCAGATGTAGGGGGCGTTGTCGCCGCCGATGCAGGTGAAGCCGAGTTTGGTGACGGCGGTGCGGATGAGCGCGGCGTTCTCGAGATAGAAATCGGTCATGGCCTTCACCTCGGCTTTGCCCTCGGGCGTGTAGATGGCGGCGGCGGCCTTCTGCACGGGATAGGAAACGCCGTTGAACTTGGTCGTGTGGCGGCGGTTCCAGAGCGCGTGGATCGGGTGGGCGGCACCGGCGGCGTCGTAGGCGACGAGCTTCTTCGGAACCACGGTGTAGGCGCAACGCGTGCCGGTGAAGCCCGCGGTCTTGGAGAAGCTGCGGAACTCGATGGCGACCTCGTCGGCGCCGGGGATTTCGTAGATGGAGTGGGGGATCTGCGGATCGCGGATGTAGGCCTCGTAGGCGGAGTCGAACAGGATGATGGCCTTGTTCTGCTTCGCGTAGGCAACCCAGGCGGCGAGCTGTTCGCGGGTGGCGACGGCGCCGGTCGGGTTGTTGGGGAAGCAGAGGTAAATCAGGTCCGTGGCGTTCGAGGGGATCGCGGGGACGTAGCCGTTGGCGGGCGTGGAATCGAGGTAGGTGATGCCGGCGTAGCGGCCGTCGAGGTTGGCACCGGTGCGGCCGGCCATGACGTTGGTGTCGACATAAACCGGATACACGGGATCGGGGATGGCGAGCTTCAGGCCCTCGGTGGCGAAGATTTCCTGGATGTTGCCGCAATCGCACTTGGATCCGTCGGAAACGAAGATTTCGTCGGCGGCGATCGGGCAGCCGCGGGCGGTGTAATCGTTGGCGGCGATGGCTTCGCGGAGGAACGCGTAGCCCTGCTCGGGGCCGTAGCCCTTGAAGGTTTCGCGCTTGGACATCTCATCGACGCCGGCGTGGAAGGCCTTGAGCACGGTGGGCGAGAGGGGCTCGGTGACGTCGCCGATGCCGAGGCGGATGATGGGCTTGTCGGGGTTGGCGGTGGTATAGGCCGTCACGCGCTTGGCGATGTCGGAGAACAGGTAGGAGGCCTTGAGCTTAAGGTAATTCTCGTTGATGCGGATCATGGTAAGGTGGGCTTTTAAATGCGTTTCGACGGGCGAAAAACTTGAATAAGCGGAGCGGCGGAGCTTAGTTCAAGCCTCGCGTTTCCCCGCGCGCCCCTTCGTTTCATGCAAATTATCACGTCCGTTTCCGAGATGCAGTCGCTGGCCGCGAATCTGCGCACCCAACGTCAAAGCATCGGGCTTGTGCCCACGATGGGCGCGCTCCACGAGGGCCATCTGAGCCTCGTGAAACAAGCGGCGGATCGCGCGGATGTCGTGGTGGTTTCGATTTTTGTAAATCCCACGCAGTTCGGTCCCAGCGAGGATTTTACGAAATACCCGCGCGTGCTCGAAGCCGATGTCGCCGCCTGCGAAGCCGCGGGCGTGGGCATCGTGTTCGCCCCGGAAGTGGTCGAGATGTATCCCAAGGGCTATTCGACGTTCGTGCTCGAGGAGCACATCGCGAAGCCGTTGGAAGGCGCGTCGCGGCCTTCGCATTTCCGTGGCGTTACCACCGTCGTGGCGAAGTTGTTTAATATCGTGCGTCCCGATTTCGCGATTTTCGGCCAGAAGGACGCCCAACAAGTCGCGGTGATCAGCAAGATGGTCATCGATCTGAATTTTGCAGTTGAGGTGGTGGTCGCGCCGACCTTGCGCGAAGCCGATGGACTCGCGCTGAGTTCCCGCAATCGCTACCTCACCAACACCCAGCGCGTGGAGGCGCTGGTGATCAGCAAGGCATTGCGCAAGGCCACCTCGATGGTCGAGGCCGGCGAGCGCCGCGTGGACCGCCTCATTGCCGAGGCCACCCACATCATCGGGCAACATCGCCGCGTGCGCGTCATCTATGTTTCCATTGTCGATCGCGTCACGATGGAAGCGGTGAAGGGCGAGATCACGCTGGGCCGTTCGCTCATGGCGATCGCCGTGTGGGTCGATGAGGTGCGTCTGATCGATAACGAAATCCTGTGAGCACGGGCCCTACCTTCGACGTTCTCGTCATCGGCAGCGGCATCGCGGGCTTGAGCTTCGCGCTGAAAGTTGCGCGGCTCGGTCACTCGGTGGCGATTCTCACCAAGAAGAACCAGGCCGAGTCCAACACCAACTATGCCCAGGGCGGCATCGCGGTCGTCACGGGTGAGACCGATGATTTTGGCAAACACGTCAAAGACACGCTCGTGGCCGGCGATGGCTTGTGCAACGAGAAGGTCGTGCGCGAGATCATCCGCGATGGTCCGGCGCGCGTGCAGGAGTTGATCGATCTCGGGCTGAAGTTTTCCCGCGACGAAGCCGGTGGTTATGACCTCGGACGCGAAGGCGGCCACACCGAGCGCCGCGTGCTTCACGTGAAAGACATGACGGGCAAGGCCATCGAGGCTGCGCTCATCAAAGCCCTCTCGCGCGAGCCGCGCATCGCGATGTTCGAGCACATGTTCGCCATCGACGTGATCACGCGTCGCAAGCTCGCCGGCCCGCGTTCGCGCGGTGCCGATCGCGTGCTCGGTGCCTATGCGCTCGATGTGCGCGACGGCCGTGTCGTCACCTTTCGCGCACCGGTCGTGATGTTGTCCACCGGCGGGGCGGGGCAGGCGTATCTTTATACGACCAATCCCGACATCGCGACGGGCGACGGTATCGCGATGGCGTATCGCGCGGGCGTCGAAGTGCGCAACATGGAGTTTATCCAGTTCCACCCGACCGCGCTGTATTCGATCACCGGCAAACGTTTCCTGATCAGCGAAGCCGTGCGTGGCGAAGGTGCCATCCTGCGCAATGCCGCGGGCGACGCGTTCATGAAGGATTATCACGCGATGGCCGACCTCGCGCCGCGCGACATCGTGGCCCGCGCCATCGACGCCGAGATGAAAAAAAGCGGCGCGCCTCACGTGTGGCTCGACATCACGCATCGCAACGAAGCCTTCGTGCGCTCGCGCTTCCCACAAATTTATCAGACGTGCAAAAACATCGGGATTAACATCGCGAAAGAGATGATCCCCGTGGTGCCCGCCGCTCACTACACGTGCGGCGGCGTCGCGACCAACCTCTCGGCCGAGACCGCGCTCGCCGGTCTTTACGCGTGCGGCGAAGTGGCCTGCACCGGCCTTCACGGCGCGAACCGGCTTGCGTCCAACTCGCTGCTCGAAGCCGTCGTCATGGCCCATCGCGGCTCGGCGTCGGTTGATGGTTATCTCAAGAAAACCCGCCGGCTTCCCGCCACGAAGATTCCGCTCTGGCAGGATCTGGGCGGCGGCGACATCGACGAACGCGTGGTCGTTGCCCACAACTGGGATGAGCTTCGCCGCACGATGTGGGACTACGTGAGCATCATGCGCACCACGCGTCGCCTTGAGCGCGCCCGCACGCGCATCGCCACGCTCACGCGGGAGATTCAGGAGTATTACTGGAATTTCTCCGTCGATTCGCGGCTGCTCGAACTGCGCAACCTCACGCAGGTCGCCGAACTTATCGTGGCCTGCGCTCTGCAGCGCAAAGAGAGCCGCGGCCTGCACGAAATCGCCGACTACCCGAAGACCAAGAAGGTCGCGCGCGATTCGCGCTTGAAGAAGAAGTGAGCAGGAAACGGCGCTCAAATCGCGCGCCGTTTGCGTGAGTAGGGGAGGGTGCGCTCATCCGCTTGAAATCGGGTGTCGTCGTTTAACCTGACGGCTGTCGTGACATTGTGAATACGCTGAGGCATCCGCGGACAACCGCACATCGGATTCACGGCTGATGCAGTTATTCGACCGCCCCAGAAGGCTGTTTAGTCCATTGTCGGAATAAGCCGTCGCTCCTCGTCGAGTCAGCCGCACGGCTGAAGCATCCGGCCGCTTGCGCGTGGGCGATCACCGTTCGCGTCCTTGGTTTCAGACGTCGCCGCCGGCGAGCGCTTAACCGGTCGGGAGAAGGTAGGTCGTTATCCACGCTTCCGCTGGATGGAAGGTTCACACTCAGTCTGACGGTTGATTATCAACGGCCTGCGTTAAATTGGTAGAATTTGGTCGAAATCTACCAAAATCTATCATTTCTGGGGTATATGTCATCCCCTAATGACCCCCTGTCCCGCATGCTGGAGCTGTCGCACCAGCTTGGCCGTGAAGAGCG
>JBEVND010000498.1:0-6685 GCA_040508285.1 Rariglobus sp.
AATGGGGTGAGCGACTATTCGTTCAGATCGGCTTCGATCTCGGCGAATGGCTGCGGTGAGTCAGAGAGGGCGCTATAGCGAGCCGGCGAGCCACGTTTTGCAGCGATCGAAGAGCTGCCAGTCAAGGAGGGCGTCGATCGCGAGGTATTGGTGAAGGAGGACGATCAACCAAAACTTATAGAGGAAGCGAAGCTTAGTCGATTTGTGCCGCAGGCGTCGCTGAGCGAGGAAACCGCCCGGCCAGCCGCCCAACAGGGCCCAGAAATGCAGGAGCCATTCGGGGAATCGCCAGGCGCCTTCCTGAGCGTAGCGTTTGTCCCGCGCGTAAAGACCGTAGCTGATGCCCGAGGCAAGCACGACCCAGCTCGCCAAGATTCCCGCGAGATCCGGCTCGAACAACTGCCCGAGCGCCCAGCCCGGAGCCACCAAGAGCACGGCGACCGTGACCAGATGAGCGGGGCTCAACGGCCTGCCTTTGAAAGGCAGATAGATGTTCTGCGCGCAGGGCCGGCCCTGCCTATCAGTCCCCAATGTATAGGTGACCTTGTCGCCGGGTTTCGGAGCATGCGGGCGCTCGGTGAAATCACGAATATGGGCAAAGATCCGTCGTTTCCCGTCGTCGATGAACCCGTAGCCCTTGGCCTCGTTCCATTCAATCAGGGCGCCGGCAAGTTTGTCGGAAGTCATCGATTATACGGGTGCAGGTGAGTCGCCGAGAAGCGCGTTCTTTCGGCACCGAATTATCTCGCGCAAAATTTCGTGGCGCGACGCTTTGGGGACGAAGGCGCCAAAGGAAAACCAACAACCCTTAAGAGGATCGATCCGGATAAATTCAGCAGGAGGGATCCCGACACTTTCCAGACCGATTGATTGGATGTCCCGCCAGGCGAAACGCTTTTGTCCGCTCATGCCGCAGTAGTGATAAGCGATCGTCAGAAATTTATCATCTCCCTCGATCGTATAGACAGCAGTGGTTTCGCGGAGGAGAACTTTGATTTGTGCCGGGACCAGAAATACCCACATGCCTGCACCGGCCGCCGCGAAAACGATCTGAATGGCGATAGGCATACCGCTATCTTTGATGCCCGGAAGCCATGGCAGCACGGTCATAAATCCCGCAAATGCCGCGGTGACCACAGTTCCAAACAGCAGCCAAGGAAAAAGACCAAGCAACGGACGGGGATGAAACGGAGACGACTTTGTGTGAAGAATGGTGCGGCCCATGGTTACAACAATGGCTTGTTATGCGGTGACCGGCTCCGTTCGTTATGTATTAAGCGCCTCGTCAAAGATACGCGCGGTTATGGATTGGGCGGGTTGGGGCAAAGGTTTCTCTTTTTGAAGCAGGTTCACGCGGGCATGGAACTCGGGAAGAATGTCGGGGCGGACCTTTTTCATGCCTCGTAAAGTGTGTGCGAAGAGCAGGCGGATTGAAACGCTTTGGGGCGCGTCGAGGCAGAGCTGGAGGTGTCCATCGAGGATCTCGCGTTCGCCGCTTAGAGTAGGTCGGGTCGGATCAATGCCCGCGGTGCGGACAGCGAGCAGTTGCTCAAGGCGCAAAAGGTAGGTGGACGAAATCTGCGGGCTGAAGGCCGAATTAGTTGAACTGGATAAAATCTGGCCGGACGCGGAGCCAAGGGTGATTTCAAAAGCGAGGGCGGCGAAGAGATCTGAGGTCAGTGCGGGGAGGGCTTGGGATGGATCGGTTGCAGGGCAGTTGGCCGTGATCTCCGCGAGGCACTTAGCGTCGATGGTTCGGATAAAGCGGAGCTCGATCGTCCAAGGCTCGGCGGTGCAACGGAGATGAGAAACGACGATGTAGTCGGACGGTTTTTGATTCGCGGCTACCCGACGCGCATTAGCGGCAGCGTCGGAGTCAGACCATGCGGCACCCGAGAGCACGAAGCCGGGGGACGGTTTGACGATCCACGGGACGAGGGTGCAAGTGGTGACTTCAGTGCCGAACTCAACTTGTTCGGCAAGATAGAGTGGCAGAGCGCGCGAAAGGCGTCCGGGGCCGTCGGAGAGTTGTGGGCGGTAGGCGTTGTTGGATGGAGGCATCTCGGCGCTGCCACCGAGGAACGCTATGATGGGAGCGTCGGCGGATTTAGCCGGAAACAACTCGACGGCGGGAGAAGTTGGAGGAAGCCAGACAGGGCCGGGAAGGGTAAGTAAGGTAACCTCTAGTTTGTCTGGAGCAGGAGCGTCGGCGATGGAGACGCGAAGCTTGGCGATCTCGGTATCCCAGAAAGAGAGACTCTGTTTCCAGTCCGGGCGGTTCTGAGCATAGAGGCGATCCAGGTGAGCGCGCGCGGCGGCGAGACGCCCTAGGTCCAGATTGGCCTTGATGAGGTTGTTGCCGACGGCGAGTCCGTGGAAGGCGACATCGTAGAGAGGCTCGGTGAGTTGAAGTAGCTCTGGCAGATGCGCGTGTTGGCCCAGATCTCCGGATAGTTGTTGGAGCATATCCGTAGGAGTCGGAACGGGGGCGAGGGACAGCGCCTCGCTATAAAGTGCGAGTGCTGCGGGTAGATCGCTTTGCTCAAGGCGATCGCGAGCGAGCCAGATGCGTGCGCGCCAAGCTCCAGGAACGGCTGCTATGCGTCGGAGCGCGGCAAGCCCTGCGGCAGGGCCATCTTTTTCGCGGTGGATGACCTCATACCAGCCGAGGCCGTTGTCTTGATTGGGATCGAGTTCCAAGGCGCGCCAGAGGGTGGTGAGTGCCCGTGCATGATCGCCACGGCCAGAGTAAGTCTTGGCAAGGTTGGTGAGGGCGACCCCGCTCTCACCATGCTTGTTTATAAAGCCGAGAAGGACCGACTCAGAATCCGCATAGCGTTCAAGCTTCAGAAGCGTGAGGGCGTGAACTACGTGGCCACGCTCACGATCAGTATCGATTGAGGCGAGGCGGACGGCGTAGGGGAGAACATCCGAGGCAAAGCCATCGTTCAGCGACTGAAGGATGATATTGGCGAGCTGGTCGGGATTATCACGGTTTTGCTCCAAGTTGCCGAGAAGGACACTGTCGCGCCATTGTGCTTTGGTGATGAACATCTCGCGACCATAGGCATCATGCACACGGATTAGGTTAGGATCTTTGGAAGGATCGTTACCAGCAGAGTTAGCCGGAGACTGGATGGGTTCAGGCGTAGCCGGAGCGGAAGCGGCCTGCTTATTACCGAATAGTTTTTTAAGAAAACTCATGGGCGAGGACTTATGAGGTTAATAACAGGCAGAGGGCGCATTTGTGCAGAGCACAAACGGCTAGCGCAACGCGGGGTTCGTGTGTCGATTAATAAAAATGCGTGGCGCGTCTTCGTGTGAGGCGGGGTGTCTTGGGGGTGGTTTTACAAGGCGGTGGTTTGCGGCTCGGTGTCCGCTTGGGTTTAGCTGCGCCTTTGCGTGCGGCTTTCGCCAACCGGGGACTTCACCCCAGAAACGGGGTTAAAACTAGTATTTGCGGAACGTTTTCACTACCAGTGTGCCTGTTACCCCAAGATGAACTACCCCCCGGTCCATCATTCGAGCAAAGGGCAGCCGCGCGCGGAGGCGGAAGCGATGCCGACGTTGAACATCGTGCATCTCGAGGATGACCTGAATGACCGCGAGTTTGTCCGTCGAGCCCTGCAAAAGGCCGGGCTGCGGTGTGAGTTTAGCTACGCGGAGACGGAGGCGGAATTTGATTCGGCTCTCTCCAAGGGTAACCGGAACCTGATCTTGTCGGACTTCACATTACCGGGCTACAGCGGCTCGGATGCGCTGGCGTTTGCGCGGAAGCACTACCCCGACATCCCTTACATTTTTGTCTCGGGCACCATCGGCGAGGAGCGCGCGGTCGAAAGCCTCAAGGGAGGCGCGACCGACTATGTGTTAAAAAACAATCTGGCGCGGCTGCCGGCGGCCGTGGAATACGCCACGCGCGTGTCCCAGGAGAGCGCCCGGCGGCGTCAGGCCGAGTCGGCGTTGCGGGAGAGCGAACATCGTTTCCGCGAGATGGCGGAAAACATTCGGGATGTGTTCTGGATCTCGTCATCGAACGGGAGAGAGCTGCTCTACGTGAGCCCCGGGTTCATGCAAATCTGGGGGCTGGCGGTCGCGGAGTTGCACGCGCATCCGGAGCGTTGGATCAAATCGATCCTGGAGGAGGATCGCGACCGGGTCGTGGGCGCGCTCGCGACGCTGGCCGAGGGCGGCGAGGTGCGTATCGAATACCGGATACGCCGGCCGGATGGGAGCGTGCGTTGGATCGAGACGCGGGCCTACCCGTCATCGGACGGGAAGGGAGATGCGCATGCGGTCGGCGTGTCGGCCGACATCACGGAGCGGAAGCACCTGCAAGAGCAGCTCCTGCAGTCCCAGAAGATGGAGGCGATCGGCCAGCTCGCGGGCGGCGTCGCGCATGATTTCAACAACCTGCTCACGGTGATCAACGGCTACTCGTCGCTCACGCTGTCGAGCGGCGCGCTGCCGGAGAGCCTTAAAAAGCCATTGCAACAAATCCAGGCGGCGGGCGACCGCGCGGCGAATCTCACGCGGCAGTTGCTGGTGTTCAGCCGCAAGCAGACGATGCAGCTCAAGCCCATCGATCTCAACCAGACGATCGACGAATCGGTGCGCATGTTGTCGCGCTTGATCGACGAGCGCGTGGAGCTCGAAGTGACGCTGGCGCCGAAGCTGCCGCGGATTCGCGCGGATGCGGGCATGATCGAACAGGTGCTCATGAACCTCGTGGTCAATGCGCGCGACGCGATGCCGGAGGGCGGAAGGTTGCGGATCGCGACGCGGATGCGGATCATCAGCGCGGAGGAAGCCAAGCGCGAGCCGAGCAAACGTGCGGGCAGCTTCGTGTGGTTGAGTGTGAGCGATACGGGCGAAGGCATCCCGGGCGATGTGTTGCCCAAGATCTTCGATCCCTTTTTCACCACCAAGGAAGTGGGCAAAGGCACGGGGCTGGGCCTCTCGATGGTCTTCGGCATCGTGGACACGCACGGCGGCTGGCTCACCACGACGAGCAAGGTGGGCGAGGGCACGACGTTTGATATTTTCCTGCCGGCGATCGCTTCGGCGGAGACGATCAGCCCCAGCGCGGCAGACCCCGATGCGGGGCGGGGCACCGAAACGATTTTGTTGGTCGAGGACGAAGCGGCGGTGCGCGACCTGACGCGCACGGTGCTGCAGAACTACGGCTACACCGTGCACACCGCGTGTAACAGCGAGGAGGCGTTCGAGGTGTGGCGTGAGCATCGCGGGAAGATCAAGCTGTTGCTCACCGACCTCATCATGCCCGACGCGATGACCGGCGTGGAGCTGGCCCGCCTGCTGCGAGGCGCCGACCCGGAGCTCAAGGTCATCTGCGTGAGTGGCTATGGACGCGAGATGGCCGATCAAAAATCGCCGCTCACGAGCGACATCGCTTTTATGCAGAAACCGTGTGCCCCGCGTGCGCTGGCACATCTGGTGCGCGATACTCTCGACGGCAAAAAAGCCGCGACGCCGGGGATGATTGGGTGAAGTTTGCGTAGGTCGGTCGAACCGGAAGCGGTGGCGCAGGTCGGAGAGCAGGATTGCGAATCTCGTCCTCACTCCTTCAACCTCTTGTTATGAAATCCCCCTTGCTTCCGCTCACGTTGGCCGCGGTCTGCGCCGTGTTCACCGGCTGTTCCACCGTTAACGAAACCGGTCGTTCGCAGCTCATGCTCGTCTCGCCCGCCCAAGAGGCCCAGATGGGCCTCAGCGCCTTTGACCAAATCAAGAAGGAAGAAAAGATCTCCACCGATGCGGCGGTGAACGCGCGCATCCAGCGCATCGGAAAACGTATCGCCGCCTCGGTCGGCCGCGAGATCCCCAATGCGCAGTGGGAGTTCGTGGTGTTTGACTCGCCCACGGTGAACGCCTTCGCGTTGCCCGGTGGCAAGGTCGGCGTCTACACCGGGCTGATCAAACTCGCCGCCAACGATGACGAAATCGCCATCGTCATGGGCCATGAAATCGCCCACGTGACCTCGCGCCACGGAGCCGAGCGCACGTCGCAAAACTACGCCGTCGCGGGCGTGGGCGCGCTGGCCACGGTCGGCCTGGAGATGAGCGACATGGATCCCGCCAAGCGCAACATGGCGCTGGCCGCTTACGGACTCGGCTCGCAATACGGCTTCGAGCTGCCGTTCTCACGTTTGCACGAGACTGAGGCGGACACGGTCGGCCTGCGCTTCGCCGCGGGTGCCGGTTATGATCCGCGTGCGGGCGCTTCGTTCTGGAAAAAGATGGCGGCCCAAGGCGGAAGCAAGCCGCCCGAGTTTTTGTCCACGCATCCCTCGGACTCCACGCGCATCGCCAACCTCGAGAAACTCGCGCCGCAATACATGGCGCTCTACGAGAAGAGCAAAGCGCGCTTGGGGAATAATTGAGAGCAGCGACGGGGAACGGAGCCGCGCGTGCGAAGGAGCGCGGCTCCGAGGTAGGGCTCGACCTTGTATCGATGCCGGGTTGGTGCGGAGCGATCGCCGGGTGTCGATAGTGGAATGCGCGAGGACCGAAAGACTTCGCGCCCTCACACGAGGTGAGGCCCTACATGATCATTCGGAATCGAGCGACGCGGTGATCGCATCCTTGGGATACACCCTCGTGACATGGTTTTTTCCTTTTCTGTCTGGCCGATGCGCGGCGCGGCGTTCACGGTGCGGGCATG
>JBEVND010000500.1:0-3495 GCA_040508285.1 Rariglobus sp.
GCCAAGCCGACGTGCTCATCCGAGGTGGCACATTTGAGAGCAGTGGTTTTACGATAGGAGCGCTACCCATCTACGATCCACAAACCGGTCACTACTTGGCCGAGTTGCCCGTCGCTCCTGCGATGTTGGGGGCGCCGAGCGTCCGCACCGGCTCCGACAATGCAATCTCCGGCTGGAATGCGACGGCCGGACGTGTGGCTTACGGATGGCTGCCAGTGCGGGCGGGCGGACACCTTGCGGTGGGTGGGGGCGACAACGACCTGTTCCGATCCGAACTCTATTCAGGCTATCGAAGTGATTTGAAACTGGGTGGGCGGACCCTGTCGGCGGATGCTTCGGTTGCTCATTCGGAATCGGATGGCACACGAACTTTTGGTGATCATCAATTGAAGCGCTACAACGCCCGTCTTCAACTGGCCAACGACGTGTCACAGACCGATCTTTTTTTCGGTCGCCAAGACAAGGCGTTTGCGTGGCCCAACATGTATGCGGCGCGAAATTTCTCCACGCCCATTCGTGAAGAGCGTGAGGATTTGGAAACCCAGTTGGTTATTCTGAACCACAAAGTGCAGTTCGGAGCCGATGGAGATTATCTGCAGTTCGGCGGTTACTTGCGCCGGAACAAAGATCACTACGCAATCCCTGCATTTGGCCCGGCGGGGCACAGTTTTCATGTGACTGATGTGAGTGGCCTGGCGTTGGACGGTCGCGCGTCAGTCACGGAGAACACCGCGCTTCTTTATCGTGCGGGTGTCATCGCGGATGAAATCGGTTCTACTTCGCTCATCGTCGGTCCGGTTAACGGGCGCTACAACGATCGCACCCAGTATTATTCCGGCTTGTTCGCCGAACATACGATCGATGCCGACAGCCGCCACGAGTGGGTGCTGACCGGTGGTGCGAACTACGATGATAGCAATCGCCACGAGGGTAAGCTTTCTCCGACCGCCAAACTTGCGGTGCTCTCCGCAGGTTCTTTTTTGGAGACGGTTTATGTGTCCTATGCGGAGTCCTCGCAATTGCCCAGCTACACGACACTCAACAACAGCAACGTAGGCGGCTTGTTCCAAGGCGATCGCAACCTGGGACGTTCGAAGTCTCAGAACTTCGAGCTCGGCGCGGGAGCGCAGGTGGCGACGTGGCGGATGAAGGCGGCAGTGTTTTATCGTCGGGATAACAATCTGGTGGACTGGACGTATGATGCCACCGCGCTCAACACGCCGGGCGCAACCAGTCGTGAGGCCGAGGCCGTGGATATCGATACGGTCGGCCTTGAGTTGATCGGACGAAAAGATTTCGGCGTCGTCGGGTTGGTTTTGGGATACACCTTGCTGGACAAGATCGACGACTTGCCTGCCACGCGCGGAAGCTTTTACGCGTTGGATTACGCGGAGCACCGCTTGACCGCGGCGATCGTTGCCCGCCTCGGCGCAGGCTTCGAGCTGCGCATGGACAACGAAGCACGTATCCAGGAAGAGAATGCACTGCGTCGCCGCAACGACGAGGTCGTGCTCAGTTCGCTCGGTCTCTATTATTCGGTGCCGCGAGTGAAAGGCCTGACGTTGTCGGCGCAGGTGGATAATCTGTGGAACACTTACTTCGAGGAGGTGCCGCTTGTGCCCGGCGCGCGCCGCGAGTGGTCCGTCGGCGCACGTTATGCGTGGTAAAAATCCGACGGCAGGGGCTGCGACTGTTTGAGCGAGAGGCTTGCTCGCGGGCAGACATCAGCTTCGCTTGAGGGAACGCATGTCTGCCAACCCTTTCCTCGCCCCGACGTTTGAAATCCAATGGTCCCAGCACACGCCTGAGCTGATTGCTCCGGCGATCGAAGCCGCGCTCGCCCAAGCGCAGTCTGCGCTCGATGCCATCGGCGCAGTCGATCCGAGCTCGCTGAGTTACGACAACACGTTTCTCGCCCTCGAGCGTGCGACCGAAGAACTCAACTTCGCGTGGGGCAAAGTCACTCATCTTCAGTCGGTCGCCGACTCGCCGGCGCTGCGTGATGTGCACAACGCCCTTTTGCCCGTCGTCTCCGCGTTCTTCGCCCGCATCGCTCTGAATCCCGTTCTCTGGGCGCGGCTCAAGGCCTTCGCCGCTACGCCGGAGGCCGCTGCGCTGACCGGGATCCATCGGCGTTTCGTTGACGAGACGATGGAGGACTTTCGTCAGGCCGGTGCCGATCTGCCCGATGCGCAGCGCACGCGCCTCGAGGCTATTCAGACCGAGCTCGCCGAGGTCACCCAGAAATACGGCGACAACGTGCTCGATGCGACCAACGCGTGGGAGCTCATCGTGGACAACGAATCGCGCCTGCGCGGACTGCCTGCCCATGCGGTTGCCGCCGCACTGCGAAACGCGCAGGGCAAGGGTCTGGGTTCGCCGGAGAAACCAGTGTGGCGCTTCACGCTGCACATGCCGTCGCAAGAACCCGTGATGACCTACGCCGATGATGAGACATTGCGCGAACAAGTCTGGACCGCCGCGACCGCTGTCGGCGCGCAAGCCCCGCACGACAACACCGCGCTCGTGCAACGCATCCTGGCGTTACGCGACGAGAAAGCGAAGCTGCTCGGCAAGGCCCATTTTGCGGACCTGGTTCTCGCGCGCCGCATGGCCGGCTCGGGTGAAAAAGCACTGTCCTTTATCGAAGATATGCGCGAGCGCGCTCACGGCGCTTTTGATCGTGAATGCGCCGAGCTCGAAATCTTCAAAGCCAAAGAAACCGGCACGCCACGCTCCACGCTCAAGGCATGGGAAGTCGGTTATTGGTCCGAGAAACTTCGCCAGTCCCGCTACGATTTCGACGACGAGGTGTTGCGTCCCTATCTGCCGATGAATCGCGTGATCGCCGGTCTCTTCGAGCTCGCCGAACGCGTCTTCGGTTTGAGCATCAAAGAGCGGGCGGCGGGCACCGTCGAGGTATGGCATCCGGAGGTGAAGTTCTACGACCTGCACAGCGCGGACGGCCGCCACCTCGGATCATTTTACGCCGACTGGCATCCGCGTGAATCGAAACGCGGCGGCGCGTGGATGGGCTATCTCGTTACCGGAGGCCCGCAGGCCGATGGCAAGCGCACGCCTCACCTCGGCTACATCTGCGGGAATCTCACGCCTCCGGCCGACGGCAAACCCGCGCTCCTCGCGCACGACGAGGTGGAGACGATCTTCCACGAATTCGGTCACTTGTTGCATCACCTCCTCGGCGAGGTGGAGATCAAGTCGCTCAACGGCGTCAATGTCGCGTGGGACTTCGTCGAGCTGCCATCGCAGATCATGGAGAACTGGTGCTGGGAACGTGAGAGCCTCGACCTGTTTGCGCGCCATCACGAAACCGGAGAACCGATTCCCGAAGCCATTTTTCAGAAGATGACGGCGGCGAAAAACTTTCGCTCCGCATGCGTCACCATCCGTCAGGTGCAGTTCGCCAAGATGGATTTGCTGCTGCACATGCGCGCCCCGGAGTTCATTGAGGGCGACATCGATGCCAAGGCCCGC
>JBEVND010000038.1:0-3485 GCA_040508285.1 Rariglobus sp.
CACGCCCGCCGCGTCGGAAAAAGCCGAGCCGCCCGTCGCCGTGGTCGAGGGCTCCGATACCCGCGTGGGCTCGGAGATGATCGAGTTCCTCACCGCCAATCGTTTCTTCAACGGCACCGAGACCATGGTCATCGACATGGATCGCTGCACGCGTTGCGACGACTGCGTGCGCGCTTGCTCGGATACGCACGACAACAATCCGCGCTTCCTCCGCCACGGCCCGATTCACGACAGCATCATGGTCGCGCAGGCGTGCATGCACTGCGCGGACCCGGTGTGTATGATCGGCTGCCCCACCGGCGCCATCCACCGCGACTCGTTCGAAGGCGAAGTCGTCATCAATCCCGCCACGTGCATCGGTTGCAGCGTCTGCGCCAACAACTGTCCCTACGACGCGATTCGCATGACCGAGCAACGCGACGAATCCGGCGGCATCCTCATCGCCAGCGATGCCAAGCCGATCGTCAAAGCCACCAAGTGCGATCTGTGCATCGACCAATACGGCGGCCCCGCTTGTGAACGCGCCTGCCCGCACGACGCCCTCAAACGTATCAACTTAAACACGCTCGATGAACTCGCGGCGTGGATCAACCGATGATCCGCCGCCTCGCCCTCCGCCGTTCAGGCTTCATTTCCGCGCTGCTGCTCGCCTCGGGCCTCGCCATCTGGGCGCACGAAGCCGCCCGGGCCGCGTATCCACATCTTGTCTACATCACCGGCTGGGGATTGCTGGCGCTCATGCTGGTGCTCACCGGTTACAACGTCCGAAAGAAACTCGCGTTCCTTCCGCTGCTGTCGTCGCGCGCATGGTTCCAGATCCACGTCTACCTCGGCCTGTTCACCGGCCTCGCCTTCGTGCTCCATTTGCAATGGCGGTTTCCCACCGGCTGGTTTGAAGGCGTGCTCGCAGCGATGTTCGTCGGCGTCACCCTCAGTGGCATCGTGGGCTGGTGGTTGTCCCGCCTCCTTCCCAAGCGACTCACCACCGCCGGCGGCGAAGTTCCCTATGACCGCATTCCGGTCGTCCGCCGTGACCTGCGCGCCCAGGCCGAAGCGCTCGTGCTCGGCGCCATCCCGACGGCCAAAGCCACCACGCTCGCCGACTTTTACACTGCCCGCCTCGCCGTGTTCTTTTCGCGTCCGGCTCACTTCCGCGCGCACGCCGTCGGCTCACGCCGGCCGCTGGCCGCGCTGCTCGACGCGTTCACCGAAGTGAATCGCTTCCTCAGCCCCGCCGAGAAGGAAACCTCCGCGCAACTTGCCGAACTCGTGCGGCAGAAAGACGCGCTCGACTTCCACCGCGCCGTGCAGCTGCTGCTCAAGACGTGGCTGTTTGTGCACATCCCGCTGACCTACGGCCTGCTCGTATTTAGCTTCGTGCACGTCGTCTTGGTTTACGCTTTTGCAGGAGGTGCCCGATGAGCGAAGGTCGCACGCCGTCTCCCAATTTCGACGAATCGCGCTACGAGCGTCCGAATAAAAAATGGCTGTGCGGCCACGCCTGCGAGGGCTGCGCCTGCCGCATCGGCCCGAGCCCATCCGGCGAATGCCGCGCCACCACCGAGTGCAAACCGCAACTCGTCATGGTTGCAGGCGAAACCAAGGGCACGTGGAAATGCACGCGCCCCAAGGACTGGGGCGGCACCTGCGCCGACGGTCCGCTTCCCGATGGCACGTGTTGCAAGGCCATCACCAAGTGTCGTCCGGTGCGTAGCCTGCGCGCCCGCCGCGGACTCATCACGCGCGCGTTCGTGATTATCTGCGTGGCGTTTTTGTTGATCGGCCTCGGCGGCACGTTGCGCGAATCGTTCATCAATCCTGCGCCGCTCTCCCCGGCCCACTCGGGCGCAGAGTTCGCCCGCCTCGCCGCGAAGCACGCGAACATCTCGGTGTCCGAAGCCGGCCAGGGCTGCATCGCCTGTCATCCGGGCATCAACGGCAACTTCACCGCGCTCGCCTCCGAGGCCACCGGCGTGGCGCGCAACGGTCTCGCCTTCTCGCGTTTCATCACACCGCACCCGAAGGATTTTTCGCGCATGGATGCGTCGTGCGTAACGTGTCATACGGCGCACACTTTCCACCAGGCCAGCGTCGCTCAGGACATGTCCTGCTCGGTGTGCCATCTTGAACACAAGGGCTCCGGCTCACTCGCCGCCGTCTCGCCGCAAAACTGCGTGGCCTGCCATGGCGACGCCGAGCAGATGCGCCTCGCATCGGAAAAAGCCGCCACGCTCTCCCCCGCGCTGCTCACCAAGATCATCGCGCCCGGGCTGGTCACTCCGACCGTCCCGCGCCCCGCCGCCGGCTTCACGCAACTCATCCACGGGTTCGACATCAACCACCCCGAGTTCCAGGTCGTGCGCGAGAAAAACGCCGATCGGAATACGCTTAAGTTCAACCACGCGCTGCATCTCTCCGGTGACGCCATTCCCACCTTGGGCGGCAAATCGCTCGAGTGTTCCTCGTGCCACCAGCCCGATGCTTCCGGCGCATTTATGCAGCGCGTGAGTTTCGAGAAGAACTGCCGCTCCTGCCACTCGCTCTCCATCGACGAAACCACCCCGGGGCTCGAGCTTCCTCACGGTGATCCAGCCTTCGTCCGTGCTTTCCTGCGCAGTCTGCCCACGCAATACGCCGACCACGCCAAACGCCGTCTCGGCATGACCGGACAACGCGAGATTGAGGAATTCGTCCGCGCCCGCATCACCGGCCTGCGTGAGCGCACGCTCTCCGGCGAGAACCTCGAACGCGCCGTTTTCTTCGCCGACGGAGCCACCGGCGAAGCGACCATCATTGCCGGTCGCGAAGGTCTCGCCCGCGCCCGCTTTGCCGGTTGCGCTTACTGCCACGAAGTCACGCCGCAGGGCAACGCCACGCCGGCCGTTACGCAGCCGCAGTCGCCTGATCGTTGGATGCAACACTCCACGTTCAACCACGCGAAACACACGTCCATGGCATGCGTGGACTGCCACTCTGCCGCCACGAGCAGCCGGCTCACCGCCGATGTCATCATGCCCACGCAACAGTCGTGCGTCGCATGTCACTCGCCGAAGGGCGGTGCAGGCGACAGCTGCATGACCTGCCATAGTTATCACAACACTCCGCCCGCGGGCATGTCGTCCGCGCTGCGGGCCGCCATTCTGAAATGAAGCGCGCACGGACTCACGTCTTCCGTGCCGCGACCGCGCTCACGTTGTTCTCCGCACTCAACATCGCGCCCTAACGCGCGGAGCCGGCCACCACGCCCACGCCTGCGCCCGGCGAACGCGAGACGCCCAACGACACCCTTCGCCCGCACCAACGCGAGGCCCGCACACCGCCACCCTCCGCGCCCGAACTTACACCCGTCGATCCCGGCGCGCCGATTCCCAGTCGTCGCTCTGCTCCGGAAACGAATTACCGCGTCGAGCGTCGCGTCGACACCGCTGCCCCCGCCGCTCCGCCCGATCAATTCAACCCCGATCCCGGTGCCGGTCAGCGTCGTG
>JBEVND010000046.1:0-4367 GCA_040508285.1 Rariglobus sp.
CCGCCCGCCCAGCCGAAGCCGAGGAAGAAACCCGTGAGCGGCTTGATGGAAAAAATCCCGCCGTCGCCATCGCCCGCGCCCGTGTCGCCGATCGCATCTACCCCGTCGCCGTGGTCGAGGCCGATCATTGCCAGGATGGCTAGAATCAGCGCCATGATGCCGGCAATAATGCCGATTCCGTAAAAGATCTGCCGCGCGAGATTCAGTTCATCCCACCACTGCGACACCTGGTTAATCAAAGCGAGGGTAGTCATTTAAGCTTTTGGAGTATCGCCGATAGCGCACGCACGGCACATTACAATGTCGATTGCAATTTCAACGCAAAAGCGGGCTCACGCCGCCAATTGACAGCGGCCAAGCCAACCGCCTAGCTTTGCCCGCTTCACATGGAAAAACCCGCTTACACCCTCGAGTTCGAGAAGCCCCTGCGCGACCTCAGTTCCCAGCTTGAGCAACTCAGCCAGCAGTCCCTCGAGAACAACCTCGACGTGGCGAGCGAGATCACGGCCATCGAGCGCAAGATTTCCGCCACGCAGCGCGAGATTTATTCCAGCCTCACTCCGTGGCAGAAGGTGCAAATCGCCCGCCACCCCAAGCGCCCCTACGCGCTCGATTACGTTAATCTGCTCTGCGAGGGCTTCGTCGAACTTCACGGCGACCGCCAGTTCAACGACGACCGCGCGCTCATCGGCGGCACCGCTTTCTTTAATGGCGAAGCCGTCATGATCATCGCCCAGCAAAAGGGCCGTGAGACCAAGGAAAAGATCGCGCGCAACTTTGGCATGCCCCAGCCCGAAGGCTACCGGAAGGCCCTTCGTCTGATGAAAATGGCTGAGAAGTTTGGCCTGCCCGTCATCACCTTTATCGACACTCCCGGTGCTTATCCCGGCCTTGGTTCGGAAGAGCGCCACGTATCCGAAGCCATCGCGACCAACCTCCGCGAGATGGCCATGCTGCGCGTTCCTTCGATTTCCATCGTCGTCGGCGAAGGCGGCTCCGGTGGCGCGCTTGGCATCGGCGTGACCGACCGTGTGCTCATTTTCGAAAACAGCTACTACTCCGTCATCTCGCCGGAAGGCTGCGCTGCGATTCTCTGGAAAGATCCCGCCGCCGCCCCAAAAGCCGCCGAAGCCCTCAAGCTCAACGCCGACCAACTCGAGAAACTCGGCGTCGTCGACGAAGTGATCGCGGAACCGTTTGGCGGTGCGCACAACGACTACGCCAAGGCCGCCGCGACCCTGCGTTATGCGTTGATGAAGCACCTCAACGATCTGCGAGGCCTCAAGGGCGACGCGCTCCTCGACGCGCGTTACGAGCGTTACCGCCGCCTCGGCATCTACGAGGAATCCGGCGTGGTGCATAACTGATTCCAAGAAACAGCAGTGCCCCACCGCACTGCCTTGTTTTTAAAAACGTCAGGTAACCAAAAGCCGCGATTCGCATCTCGGCTTTTTTGCGCACCGAACAAACGCCGCCCGCCGCACCGCCGCACCGCCGTGCGCCACGCGCCGTGCGGCAAGCGATGCTGCGTCTACTCAGCGCCCCTTGGCTACAGCTCAGCTACGCCCGCCCCCGCCGCCAGTCGACGTCCACACGCGTCGCAATCTTCCTGGGCACCGACTCACCGGCCGCCGCCACGACGGACGGTGATCAGCTCGACCTTAGTCGCGCGTTTCGCCGCTTCATCATAATCGACCAACGCGCCTGAGATCCGCACGTCGCCTTCGGCAACTTCGAAACGTTTCGGCATGCCATCGAGAAAGCGCGAGATGACCGGCACGACTTCGCGGCCGAGCACCGAGGCATACGGCCCGGTCATGCCGACATCGCACATAAACGCCGTGCCCTTGGGCAACACGCTCGCATCTGCGGTGGGCACATGTGTGTGTGTGCCGAGGACGGCAACCGCACGTCCGTCGAGATGCCAGCCAAGCGCGATTTTCTCGCTGGTGGCTTCGGCGTGAACTTCCACGAACACACCGTCCGCCTTCCCTTCGAGTTTCTTGAACATCGCATCGGCGCACAAAAATGGACACTCCGCCTTCATCCCCATAAAGGTGCGCCCGAGGACGGTGAACACGGCGAGGCGAAACCCTTTTACGTTGAGGATAACGTGGTCCGCGCCCGGGCATGATGTTGGCAGATTGGCGGGACGGCACACGGTGGGAAAATCGTCGATTTCATCGTCCCAACCGCGCTGATCCCACACGTGATCGCCCAGCGTGATCGCGTCGATTCCAATGCCGAGCAACGTCTTGGCCAAGGTGCCGGTGATCCCCGAGCCAGCGGCCACGTTTTCACCGTTGGCGATCACCACGTCGGCTTTGAGCTCTGCACGCAGACGTTGCAAACGCTCCATCAAAATCTCCCGTCCGGGCTTTCCCACGATGTCTCCGATGAACAAAATTTTAGGCACGCCGCCTAAGGAGCACACCGTCGCCGGCAAACCAACCTCAAATGTCCTCGTTTTCCGCTCTTGCCAGCAAGGGGTTGGGGAGGTTTTCTCTCGCCCTTACGTTATCACGTTTAAACGCCTATGAAATCGTCCACCTCTCCCTCGTCGTTTCCCCAGCCCGAAATTGGCCGCGCAATGAACGGTGCCGACGTCGTCGTGGAGTGCCTCGCTCGCGAGGGCACGGACGTTATCTTCGCCTACCCGGGCGGTGCGTCACAAGAACTCCACCAAGCCTTCGCCCGTAGCGACAAAGTTCGCGTCATCCTCCCCCGTCATGAACAAGGCGGTTCCTTCGCCGCCGAGGGCTACGCCCGCGCCACCGGCAAAGTCGGCGTGTGTATGGCCACCAGCGGTCCCGGCGCGACCAACCTCGTGTCCGCCATCGCCGACGCCTACATGGATTCGACGCCTCTCATCGCCATCACTGGCCAGGTGTTCACCAAATTTATCGGCAAGAGCGCGTTTCAAGAGACCGACTTCTTCGGCATGACGCTGCCCATCGTGAAGCACAGCTACCTCGTGCTCGATGCCAACGACCTGCCCCGCATCATCAAGGAAGCGTTCTACCTCGCCAAGACCGGTCGCCCCGGTCCCGTCGTCATCGACATTCCGAAAGACGTGCAGCAGGCCAAGCTCACCCCGGTGTTCCCCGCCACGGTCGAGTTTGCCAACCCCACGCTCAACTCCCTCCCGCAGGCCACCGACGATCAGCTCAAGCGTATCCTCGACCTGATCTCGACCGCCAAGAAGCCGGTCCTCTACGTCGGCGGCGGTTTGATTTCTGCCGAGGCGTCCGCCGACCTGAAGACCTTCGCCGAGAAGATCAACGTGCCGGTCGCCACCACCCTCATGGGTATCGGTGCGTTCCCCGAGACTCACCCGCTCTCCATGCGCTGGTTCGGCATGCACGGCGCCGCTTACGGCAACTGGGCCGTTGACCAAAGCGATCTCGTGATCTGCTTGGGCGCCCGCTTCGACGACCGCATCACCGGCGACGTCTCCAAGTTCGCCGCCGGCGCGACCATCATCCACGTCGACATCGACGCCTCCGAGCACAACAAGAACAAGCGCGTGCAGTTCCCCGTGGTCAGCGACGTGAAATACGCGCTCGTCCGCCTCAACGAACTGATCGACGCCGCCAAGTTCACGCCGCCCGACATCAAGCCCTGGACCACCCAGATCAACGCTTGGAAGCGCGACTATCCGTTCAGCTTCGAGGACAACAAACACATCATCCCGCAAGAGGCCATCCAGGTCCTCTATGAGCTCACCAAAGGTGACGCGATCATCGCCACCGGCGTGGGTCAGCACCAGATGTGGGCCGCGCAGTTCTACCAGTTCGACGAGCCCCGCCGCTACATCAGCTCGCTCGGTCTCGGCGCGATGGGCTACGGCTATCCGGCCGCCCTCGGCGCCAAGGTCGCCTGCCCCGACAAACAGGTGATCGACATCGATGGTGACGGTTCCTTCCTGATGAACATTCAGGAACTCGCCACCGCCGCCGTCGAAAAAATCGCCGCGAAAGCGATGATCCTGAATAACCAGCACCTCGGTATGGTGGTGCAGTGGGAAGACCGTTTCTACGGCTCGATCCGCGGCAACACCGTCCTCGGCCACGCTGACAACATCGGCAGCCCCGACAATCCCGGCGGCCTCTACCCGGACTTCGTCAAGATCGCCGAAGGCTTCGGCGTCAAAGGTCGCCGCGTGATCAAGAAGAGCGAACTGCGCGAAGCCATCCAAGAGATGCTCGACCACGACGGCCCGTATCTCCTCGACGTCATCGTGCCCTACACCGAGCACGTGCTCCCGATGATCCCTGCCGGCAAGACCGTGAAGGAAATGATCCTCAAGTAAGCCGGCGCCCCCGCCGCATCCGTTCTACGGATACAAAAAGACCCGGGCCTGAAAG
>JBEVND010000339.1:0-4423 GCA_040508285.1 Rariglobus sp.
TCAGATTATTTCCAACCGCGGGAGTCACCAAAATACCACCTTGGGCCAAGGTGAGTGAACCGCCGGAGGCGTCTATTGTTCGGGCCGCAGCACCATTGATGCGGATCGTCGACGCGGCCAAGGCAGAACCAGCAACGTCCGTTACGATATCGGCATTGCCAGAAATCGACGAACTGGTGCTTGCCGTATAAGAGCTGACGGTGGACAGGCCGACAAGATTGGTGGTCGCATCACGGGCGATCCAATCGTCACCGCCGACCACACCCAGAACGCCACCGGTGGCGGTGCCGCTGGCTACAGTAGTAAAGAGGCTGTTTGCTCCTCCGCCCGCCGCCGTTGTGCTTAGTATGCCACCTTCGCTTAACGCGAGGGTGCTGCCGACATTTCGTGTCAGGGCTGCGCCGACAATTTTCCCTGTGCTACCGTTGATGCGGTTGATCGAGTTCGCACCCGCATTCAGAGTGACCAGCGCGACAGTTTCCGTCACCGCCCCGCCTTTCAGATTAACGACCGCCGATCCGCCGAGCAGCAAATTGCCGCCCGTGCCCGTGCCACTGATTTTGGTTCCGGTATTTGAGGTGTAATCAAGAATCGTCGTGCCGGTGTTGAGCGTCGTGGCGCCAGTATAAGTATTCGCTCCCGCCAGAATCAGGGTTCCGGAACTGGACCAGCTCAATGCGTTCGTTACCCCTGTGTTATTTTGAACTGCGCCCAGCAGCGACAAATTACCCGATCCCGTAAACGTGGTTCCTGTGCCTGCATTCGTGCCCAGAACGAACGTCGAACCGAAAACCAAGGTGTTGCCTGCTCCCAAAATACCAACGATCGAGTTGCCAGCCGTATTGGTGACCGTGCCGTCAAACCTGAAGGTTGCGCCTGAGCCAAGTATCGCGGTGTTGAATACACCGTTAAAAATCACCGGGCCAGAGCCGAAATTGATGTCGCCGCTGCCGCCCGTGTTTAATTTGGACCCAAAGGTCGCTCCGCCGAGCGAAATCGACGCCGCATTGGTCAACGTGAGCGCGTTGCCCGTTCCGTTCAAGACGTTGCCGGATAGGGTCGTTGTGCCAGTGGTGCTCAGTGCCTTGGCGGATCGCAGATCGAGCGTGCTACCCGAGGCGAGATACAGACCGCCGGTGGCATTGGTTTGATCGCCTGAGATCACCAAGTTGCCGACGGTATTCGTCGTTGCTCCGTTCGCGCCATTGGTGGTTCCGACCGAAGTGAGACCCGTGTGCGTGTTGTTGCCCGCGAAAGTGACGGTGCCCGTATTGATGATGGTGACTCCGTTATTGAACGCACCTCCATTGCTGACTGCACCGGCGATTCTGATGTTGCCCGTGCCCGAAAGCGTTTGGGTGACCGCGCCAGAGGCACCGCTATTCAACACCAGTGATCCCAGCGTGAGTGTGCCGCCGACCCCGTTGACCGTGGTCGTAAAACCGTTCGCTCCCGTGAGCGTGAGCCCATTGTTGATTGCGATGCCTCCCAACGAGGAAACCGTAAAGGTTCTCGCGGCATCCGCCGTTAATCCGCCGGTGTTGTTGAAGGTCTGAAGAAGGCCGCTGTTGTTGGTGATATTCCCCGTGAGATTAAAGGTGTTTCCAGACAGGGTGTAGGCGGAAGCCGACGCGGAAAAGGTGATGTTGCCGACGTTAAACGCGCTGTTTGTGAGCGTGTTCGTCAGAGCGGCGCCTTGGGTGCCCGCGGCGTTGAACGCGATCGTGTCACCTGAAGCGAAAGCGGTTCCGCCGTTCCAATTGGCATTTGTGGCCCAATCGTTGGAGGTGCTTCCAATCCACGTGCGATTGGCCGCCCAGCTTGTGGGCGACGCCAGAAGAGCCATGATGGCCAAGGTTGCGGCACGGAATCGAGTGCTGGGGATTTTTTTCATGATAGACGAACGGGTATTCACAGGGGCATGCAGGCGCGGGACGCCGTGAGGTTCTGGAGTGGGTAAATTCGACCGGGGTAAGGCGGAGAAAGCCTTGTTGGACTAGCTATGCGGGAAATACCCTAGTGCTAAAGCATGCCGCCATTCTCACATTAGAATCGGCGTAAATCGCCTGAGCGGACGGTCTTTATCTCAAATGGATTGAAACGAAGCGTGCCGTTCGCGCCGGCTGATTTTAAGGACGGAGCAAGATTGGCGGACAATGGGGTCTCCAGCAGATCGCACTCGGTCCAAGTAATGTCGGAGGTGTGTGCGGAGGGCTTCGTGGTCACTTCACGATCATCGACATTAACCAACCGGAGCACCCAGCCATTGCCGTCATCGGCGGGCTTAAGGGCGGCGAGCTCGATTGCAGGCGAATCGACCGTAAACAACGGTGGCGGTAATGTATTCAGATTTCGTGACGCCGTTATCGACGCGTTCGCATTGACGATGGCGAGCGGTGCATTGAGGGCGCGCGCGGCGGCGGTGAGTTTCGCGAGATCGGCAGGACCGGTGTGCGGTTGCAGCGTGTAGGTGAAGATGTGGGTTCCCAGATCGCCGTAGATTGCGGCGGAGGAGGTGTCGGCTTTGTCGTCTTTACCAATCAGCGCGGCGCCGGGGTGGGGGACGCTGCGGATCAGGTTCATGTCGATCACGTGGCCCTTGATGCGGAAGCCGTATTTGCAGTCGTTGAGGAGCGAGACGCCGTAGTCGGCTTGCGAGAGGTCGACCCATTGTTGCGCGGCGACTTCGATCTGTGCGTGGCGGTGCACGGTGTCGTCGAGCGTGGAGCGGGTGATCGAGCCGAAGGGGATCTCGAAGCGGGCTTCGTCGGACTTGATCGCGACGGGGAAACGCACGCGCAGCATGTGAGCAGGCTCCTGCCAGTCCACGGTGGTCTCGAAGACGATAGAGTCGGTGCCGGAAAGCAGGCGGATCGTCTGGCGGATTTCGGAGCTGCCGATGCGCCAGACTTGGTGCAGTTCCGCGGCGGGGCCGTCGATGAGGGCGCGGGTGGAGTGGAGTTGCGGACGACGGACGAGTTGGCGCAAGTAGCCCCAAACATCTTTTTTTCCGTGGTCGGTTTCGAAGTCCCACGCGTCGCCGGTGTCGGCGATGACGACGAGATCGTTGCCGTATTCGCCGGTGGCGAGGACTTCGCGGTCGGCGCGTTTGTCATAGATCGAGGTCATCTGACCTTCGGCGGAGAAGGTGATGCGCAGAGCTTCGTTTTCGATAAGGTCGGGGAGGGCAATCAAGTCGGGGAAGCGTCGCACGGATGGAGCCGACATCGGGGTCCATCCGAAGGCAGGCACGTGAATGTGATGCCAGTGGCCATCATGCTGGAGCCATTCAGTGCGCGGCCAGGAGAGGGAATTGAAAACGAGCGTGGTGTCGGCGGGAGCGAGGTGGGAGGCGACGGCGGTGTAACGTTCGTGCGTGAGTGTGGCCAGTTCAGTGAGGATGAGCGCGTAGCGGGCGTTGCATTCATCGTAGACGCGTTTGATGGAAGAACCGGGGAGGACGTCGTGGAATTGGTAGAGGAGAACTTCTTTCCAGAGACGGTCGAGCGCCTCCGTCGGGTAGGGGATGCCGACCTGCGTGGTCGCGAGGAAGGCGGCCCATTCGAGTTCGCGCAGGGCGATCTCTGATTTGCGATTGTTGCGTTTGGTGAGCGCTTGCGTGGTGAGCGTGCCTTGGTGGCGTTCGAGGTAGAGCTCGCCTTTCCATGTCGGGAATTTCTCGGCGTCCTTGCTCCACGTTTTGAAGAACGCGGCTCCGGATTCGATCTTCACGGTGGGAAGGCCCGGGAGACCGGGGGCGCGGCGGAGGCGTTCCAAGTGCTCGGCGTCGGGGCCGCCGCCGCCGTCGCCAATGCCGAAGACCATCAGCGCGTGATCGGATACATCGCGTTCGAAGTAGTTGGTGGCTATCTTGCGGAGGGAGCGCGCGGCGGCGGGGCTGTTGTAAGTTTCCTCGGGCAGCATGTGCGTGAGGATGCGGGTGCCGTCGATGCCTTCCCAGTGGAACGACTGGTGTCCGAAGCGGTTCACGACGTTCCATGACAGCTTTTGCGTCATGAAATAATCGTGGCCGCTTTTTTTGAGGATTTGCGGGAGCTGTCCGTTGTAGCCGAAGACGTCGGGTTCCCAGCAGTAGTCGGGGACGATGCCGAATTCGTCGCGGAAGAATTTCGCGCCTAGCAAAATCTGGCGGACGAACGCTTCGCCGGAGGGCATGTTGCAATCAGGCTCTACCCAAAATGTGCCTTGCAGGTCGATGCGTCCGGCGAGCACGGCAGTTTTGATTTTAACGTAGAGGGCAGGGTAGTGCTCCTTCATCCACGCGAAGAGCTGGGGCTGGCTGCAGCCAAAGATGTATTCGGGGTAGCGCTCGATGTTGTAGAGCGCGCTGGCGAAGGTTCGCGCGCCTTTGCGGATGGTTTCGCGGATGGGCCAGAGCCAGGCGAGGTCGAGGTGCGCATGG
>JBEVND010000125.1:0-3203 GCA_040508285.1 Rariglobus sp.
TACGGCGGCAACGCCTCGGTGCAGCTCCGTTCGCGCGACGGTAAATCACTGGCCAAAGGGGATGTTCTCGCGACGCTCACGGGCGACCCGCGCATCCTGCTGTCGGCCGAGCGCGTAATCCTGAATTTCGTCCAACGCCTCTCAGGCATCGCCACGCAAACCCACGCCTACGCCGCCGCGCTCGGCGAAGGCCGCACCCGTCTCCTCGACACGCGTAAAACCACGCCCGGCTGGCGCATGCTGGAAAAATACGCCGTCGCCTGCGGGGGTGGCTGGAACCACCGCCTCGGATTGTTCGATCGCGTAATGCTCAAGGACAACCATCTCGCCCTCCTCGGCTCTTCCGACGATCTCGCCGCCGCCGTGGCTCGCGCCAAAAAAGCCGCGCCCGATCTACCCGTCGAAGTCGAGGTCGACCGCATGACGCAGATCCCGCCCGTCCTCGCCGCGGGCGCCGATGTCATCCTCCTGGATAACTTCACGCCTGCGCGTATCAAAAAAGCGGTTACACTTATTTCCGGCCGTGCGTTCACCGAGGCAAGTGGCGGCATCACGTTGAAAACGCTTCCTAAATTCGCCGGCCTCGGGCTCGACTTCGTTTCGACCGGCGCACTCGTTCATCAAAGCGTGTGGGTCGACATCGGTCTCGACTGGCGCCCATGAAAAAAACCTCCGCATCCGTCCCGCCCGAGACGGTGATTCTGGGAGAGCTCATCGCTGCCGAGCCCGAGTTCGTGTCCGGCAGCGCACTCGCCAAACTCCTTGGCATCAGCCGTGTCGCCATCTGGCAATACATGGAAAAGCTGCGCGAACAGGGCTTCGCCTTCGAGGCCGTGCGCGCCCGCGGCTATCGTCTTACCGCCCGCCCCTCCGGGCTCAGCGCCGACCTGATTCAGGCGTATCGCCGCGATCGTGCTGGTGAGTGTCCCGTGCATCTGCTCGATGAGATCGACAGCACCAACGACGAGGCCGCCCGCCGCCTCGCCGCGGGTGAAACCACTTCGTTTGCCGTGATCGCCCGCCGCCAGACCAAAGGGCGTGGCCGCTTCGGGCGCGCGTGGCACAGCGAAGCCAACGGGAATCTCTACGCGAGTTTCGCATTTCGCCCGCGTCTGGAGCCTGCCCGCATGCAGATGTTTACGCTCTGGATGGGCGCCAATGTCTGCGAGCTCATCGCCAATTTTTGCCGCACCGCTCCCGGCCTCAAATGGCCCAACGATCTGCTCTTCGACGGTCGCAAGGCCGGCGGCATGTTGACCGAGGCGCGCATGGACGCCGACCAGATCCGCGATCTCGTTTTCGGACTCGGGCTCAACGTCAACAGCCCCGCCGAGGGCTGGCCGGCGGATCTCGCCGACCGCGCCGTTTCGCTCGCTGAACACACGCGTCAGCCGCTTGATCTCAACAAATTCACCGCCGCGCTCATTGGCCGCGTATTGCTCGCCTACGACCGGTTCGTTGACGGCAGTTACGCCAAAACGTTTGCGGATTTGTGGAATCGTTACGACGTCCTCCGCGACCGGCCCGTGGCCGTGCTTACGCCGACACAGCGTGTTGCCGGCATCGCGCTCGGTATCGACGACGAAGGCTCGTTTGTGGTCCGCACCGACAAAGGCCGCACCGAACGTTTTCGCGCTGGCGAGGTGACGCTGGAAAAACCCGTGCGAACCTAACTCGCGCCGCGAATCGACGGTTCTACCGCAGGATTCGCCGATCTGGATTCTCAGTCTGGACTCCCCGCGCTTGGCCGTAGACTATCCACTTTCCGCATGCCCCTCCTTTGCATCGATATTGGCAACACTCACACGCACTACGGCGTGGTCGGTCCCGATGGCACCGTTGCGCAAGAAACCGTCGTCACTCCGCTAATCGACGATCCCCAGGAAGGTCTGCCTACGCGCCTCACCGCCCTGTTTGCCGCGCGTCCGGCCATTACGGGCATCGCGTTTTGCTCGGTAGTGCCTGCGATCAACCGTCGCCTGCGCGAAGTGCTCGCGACTGCCTCGACGCTTCCCGTTTTTCAACTCACGCACGAGTGCAAGCTCGGCGTCGCCATCACGTATCCCAAGCCCTCGGAAATCGGCCAGGACCGTCTCGCCAACGCCGCCGCCGCCCATGCGCTTGGAGGCAGTCCGGCCGTGGTCATCGATTCCGGCACCGCGGTGACCTTCGATGTGATCACGCAAAAAGGTGGCTATGAAGGCGGCATCATCGCCCCGGGCATCGAAGTGACCCGCCGTTACCTGCACGAGCGCACCGCGCAACTTCCTCTGTTAGACGACTCATTGAAAATCACCGGCATGATCGGGAAATCCACGACCGAGGCCATGCGCATCGGGACGGTCGTCGGATTCCCCGGGCTCATTCAAGCGCTGCTCGACGGAGTGCTCGCGGAACTCCAAGACCGCGGCGAACCGGCCTCCCACCTTTTTATCACCGGCGGAAACGCGGCGTTTCTTGAGAGCCGCCTCCGCCAATCCGTCCGCCACGTTCCCGATCTCACGTTGCGTGGACTTGCCGCCGCCGCGCGCCTGAACGGATTATAAACCTTTCGCGTTTATCCGTGTCGCAGTTTTCCTACCCAGTTACCCATGTCCGTCGAATCTCCCGCCATTGAAGTCCGCGACCTCGTGAAAATCTATTCCGGCCACACCGCCGTGAGTAAGATCAGTTTCACCGTGGGTCGCGGAGAGATCCTCGGTTTCCTTGGCCCCAACGGCGCGGGCAAAAGCACCACGATGCGAATCCTCACCGGTTACCTCCCCGCCACCGCCGGCGAGGTGAACGTGTGCGGCGTGCCGGTCGCCTCGCGCTCGGCTGAGATTAAAAAACTCATCGGCTACATGCCGGAGAATAATCCGCTCCCCGAGGACATGCGCGTCTCCGAATACCTCCATTATCGCGGGCGCCTCAAAGAAATCTCCCGCCGCACCTTGCGTCCGCGGATCGATGAAGTTCTCGAACGCTGCGACCTTACCCGCGTTCGCCACCGTATCATTGGCAAACTCTCCAAAGGCTTCCGCCAACGCGTCGGCATCGCGGAGGCGATCCTGGCCGAGCCACCGGTCATCATCATGGACGAGCCGACCATCGGCCTCGATCCGCACCAGATTTTAATTGTCCGCGATCTCATCGCCAGCCTCCGCGGACGCATGACGGTGATCATCTCATCGCACATTCTCCCCGAGATCGAAATGACGTGC
>JBEVND010000130.1:0-3645 GCA_040508285.1 Rariglobus sp.
GTCCGCACGAGAATAAATGAACCCGCGACCAAACGCCGCAACCAACTCATCGCATTCCAGATTCCGCCGAGGATTTTGAATACAAAAGGCCCCTCATCCAGCGCGATGGTCGAGCCCGCCAGCAACACATCGCGGCAGCGGGTAAGCATGACGACGTCAGTCAATAATTCCGGCGAGGGATGCGAATCGGCATCGATGAAGAGTAGCCATTCTCCCGTGGCCGCGGCGGCGCCGGTATTGCGGGCGCGACCGATTTGGTTGAATGGCTCGAAGACCACCTTGGCACCCTCGGCCCGTGCGATCTCCGCCGTGCGATCGGTCGAGTTGTTGTCACAGACAACGAGTTCCCACGCCAGACCTGCACCCGTAAACGCGTGGTCCGCCGCGGCCGTCACCGCGCGCAGCGAAGTCTCGAGCAGTTTCTCTTCGTTGAAGGCGGGGATGATGATCGAGACGACGGGAGCGCGGTCCATGGGTTGCAGGGTAAAGAGAAGCTAACGTTGCGGTGAACTTAAAGCGAGTGGCTCGCGCATGCGAACGCCACGAGCAAGTTACGATCCGGGCACTTTCAGCGACGGGGCTCGACTCTTACGTGCGGCGACAATAAAAAGTGGTTACCGGGCGAGCACATGTGGTTTCCCGTGTAATTCCAAAAACGATGTTTCGCCGCTATCTTTTGCCTTGGCTGGTCCTGATCGTCTACCGGACCTGGTCGGCCACCTGGCGAATCACCATCGTGGAAACCCCGGCGTTCCGCGCGTCTCGCGCGAGCGGATTGCCCCAGGTGTTTGCGCACTGGCATCGCGATGAACTCGCGGTGTTGCCGCAAGCAGGTGCGTATCACATCGCGACCATGACCTCGAAAAGCAAAGACGGTCAGCTGATAGATTTCGTGGTGCGCAAATTCGGCGGCCTCACCGCCAAGGGCTCATCCAGCAGCGGCGGTTCGGGCGCGCTGCGTGAGTTGATCAAACTGGTCGCGCTGGGCGCGAGCGCTTCGTTCGCGGTCGATGGCCCTCGCGGCCCCATTTTTAAATCCAAGCCCGGCGTGTTCGAGCTGCGTCGGCTCACCGGCGGTGTGATCATCCCGGTCGGCATCGCGAGTCAGGGACGCTTCATCTTTAAACGTTCCTGGAACCGTGCGCGCCTGCCGAAATTGTTCAGCCGCGTCGTCGTGGTGTTCGCCGAGCCGTTTCTCATTCAGGACGAGACCGAGCTCGGTTCGCAATGCCCGCTGCTCGCCGCCCGTCTGGATCAACGCATCACCGAGGCCTGCACGACTGCGGAGGCTCATGGGTTTAGTTTACTCAAGGGCGTGCCCCTGGCTGCTGCCGGTGGTTTTGGCGCAAGCTGATCTCCTCATCATCGCTGGCTGCCAGCAAGAGTTCACGTCGGCCTGACGTGCGCGAAGACACGGATTTACGTTCGCCTCGCCGCCTGTCGTTTCCCAATTTCGCCGACTCGTGTCTTCTGTCGCCCGGTCACATACCCGCCTCTTTTGGAAACTGCAGATTGGCGGTTGGCTATTGTTCGTGCCGGTGGCCCCCGGCTTCGCGATCGTGTCTTTCGGTGATCCGGGCAACATCGCGCTGACGGGCGTCATCCGGCAGGTGGTTTCATTTGGGCTGACGCTGGTGCTCTGGAGCTACTTTCGCCGCTGGCCGGTCGAGACCTTTTCGCTCGCCTCACACTTTGTGAAAATCGCGATGGCCTGCGTGGTCGCCACGGCGGTGGATACATTCGTCGTGGAACTGATCCGCGAGGGCTTGGATATCAAACCCGCGTCTTCGCTCGTTCAGCGCGGTGCCGTGCCCATCCGGCTCTCGCTCTATCTGGCGTGGACGTCCCTGTATTTCCTCATTCGCCAGGAGCTCGAGGCGCGCTCCCGCGGCTTGCGGCTTGCCCAGGCTGAGCTTGCGGCTCGCGAGGCCGAACTCGCGACTTTGCGAGCCCAAGTGAACCCGCACTTCCTGTTCAACGCCCTCAATTCCATTCTAGCCGAATGTGAAAAAGCGCCTGCCGCCCGTGCGATCACGCTGTCGCTGGCCGATTACCTGCGCGCTTCGTTGTTGCAGCGCGACCACCACGCGCCGCTGGGTGAAGAGGTGGATGCGATCGCCGCCTACCTGCGCGTGGAGCAGGCCCGCTTCGAGGAAAAGCTCGTGCACACGTTCGCCATTGAGCCAGCTGCCCGTGAAGCCTGCGTGCCGATCACCGTGCTGCTCCCTCTCGTGGAGAACGCCATGAAATACGGCATGCGCACCTCGCCCGTGCCGCTGCGCATCACCATCGCCGCGACGCTGCACAGCGACCTGCTGACGTTGACCGTTGAGAACACCGGCCATTGGTTCGAGACGAAGGACGGGGCAGCCGATTCCACCAAGATCGGCTTGGCAAATCTTCGGCGCCGTCTTGCGATCCTTCACGGCGACGATGCCTCGGTGATCATTCACCACGACAACCGGCATGTGTGCGTCGTCGTCACGTTGCCGATCTCCGCGCAACCGTCTGTATCCGGAAAATAAAGACAATTACCGGATCCGTCGTAGCCTCCCACCTGTAAACTCCCGCCACTTTTCGTCTGCTTCAATGCCTTCCCGTCCTCCTTACGAATCCACCTCGACCGATCCGAAACCGCTGCGCGTGCTGCTGGTTGATGACGAACGCCTGGCCCGCAAATATCTCCGCCAACTCCTCGGCGAACATCCCGGCGTCTCCGTCGTTGGCGAGGCCGATTCCGTCGCCACCGCCGCCGAGCTGGCCCGCCAGCTTTCTCCCGACGTTATCTTTCTCGATGTGCAGATGCCGCCGGCGAGTGGTTTTGATCTTCTACCGCTTCTCGACCCGGCGCCGGCAATCGTGTTTGTCACGGCGCACGATGAATTCGCCGTGCGGGCGTTCGCGGCCAGCGCGGCGGACTATGTGTTGAAGCCTGTGACTGCCGAGCGCCTCGGTCTGGCGTTGGATCACGCGCGCCGTAATCACCGCGCGCCCGTTGCGACCGAGACAAAGAGTTCGTCCGCTTCCGCGGTTCTTGGGCTCGACGACACATTGATCCTTCGAGACTCGGGCCGCCTTCGTCGGGTGCGGCTTCGCGATATTGCCGCGCTGGCAGGCGAGGGAAGTTACACCCGCGTTTACCTGGCCGCCGAGCGTTCGATGCTCGTTTTGCGTCGTATGGACGCATGGGAAACGTTGTTGCCCGCGCCTCCGTTCGTGCGCGCGGAACGCTCGCTGATCGTTAACTTGGAGCGCGTCGAGGGACTCGATGTGCGTTCACGCGATGAAGGCACGCTGAAATTGGAAGCCGAGGGTTCGCCCACGCTGGAGCTCGGCCGCGTCGCGCTCGCGCGACTGCGAGCTGTCTTGGCGGATCGGCCTCCCTCGGGGAAGTAAACCGACTGCCGCGCGCGTCACGTGAATGCGACTGCGGCGTATCGGAGATGCGATCATCGCGCGCCCGGTCGTTTCGTTAAAGAGTCGGGCGGTTTCATGTAAGCAGGCTTAAAGTTCACCGCCGTGACCCGCATTAAGGAGCTTCTTCAACTTATGAAAAAACGCTCCACCTCCTTTCTTCGCATCGCGACCTTGGCCGCCGCCTTCTTCGCGGGCTCAAATGCTTTCGCGGTTATCCTGGTAAATCTG
>JBEVND010000152.1:0-12642 GCA_040508285.1 Rariglobus sp.
AGTTTTTCGAGGTCGAAGCGGCCCAGCGCGAAGAACACGACGACGGTGGTGAGCGCGATAAACATGGTCGAAAGCGCGGAGCCGAGCGGCCAGTTCTGCGCATAGGTGAACTCGGACTCGATGTCGGAGGCGATGGTCACGACCTTTTGTCCGCCTAGAATTTTCGCCTCGGAGATCGCACCGACCGACAGGACGAACACGAGGAGCGAGCCGATCATCACGCCGGGCATGGAGAGCGGGAGGTCGATTTTTTTGAAGACCTGCCAGCGGCTAGCGCCGAGATCGAAGGCGGCTTCGCGGACCTGGTCGGGCACCATCTTCACGCCTAGGACGAGCGGGAAGAGCATGAACGGCAGGTAAACGTAAACCATGCCGAGGATGATCACCGGGATGTTGTAGAGCAGAGAGTCGACCTGGAGTCCGAACCACGCCTCGAGTGTGCCGCCGACGACGCCTTTTTTCATGAAGCCGATGACCCAGCCAAAGAGGCGGATGTTTTCGGAAACGAAGAGCGAGGTCGCGATGGCGTAGGTGATGAAGCTCGCCGCGCCCTTGAAAATCTTGGCCATGGCGAAGGCCAGCGGGAAACAAATGACCAACAGAATGACGACGGTGACGGCGGCGAGCCCGAGGGACCAGAGAGCGGATTTGAGATACGTCTGGTTGAAAATCGTATGGTAGTTTTCGAGCGTCGGCGCCTGCAGAAGGCTGAAGGTTTTCGCCGGCATGAAACCGAACCAGACGACGCAGAGAAGCGGCGCGACGAAACCGAACAGCATGAGCAACGCGAACGGCGAGGCGGAGAGCGCACCGATGAGGCCGGGGAGCCGTTCGAGGAGGCGGGCCTTGGGCGCAGTGACTGGAGGCGCGTCGCTCATGACTCGAGGATCTGGCTGTCGGCGAGGTCCCAGCCGAGAACGGTGTCGGCAGTGGCGGCGCCGCGTTCTTCGCGCAGGCGTTCGACGGTAAGCGTGCAACCGGGGACGACCTCGACGTGGTATTGGATGCGCGAGCCGAGCGAGAACTGGTTGAGAATGCGCGCCGGCACGGTGTTGCCCGCGGTCTCTCCGGGGGCGATGAAACGGAGGGATTCGGGGCGGATGAGGAGTTTGCGCTTGGTGCCGGCTTCGAGCGACGCGGGTAGGTTCAGGACAAGCGGCTTGCGACCGGTGTCCCACTCGGCGGAGGTGCCGCCGGTGGCGGTGATATCGAGGAGATTCACCTCGCCCATGAACTCGGCGACGAAGGCGTTTTTCGGAGAGGCGTAGATTTCGTCGGGCTGGCCGATCTGCTCGATCACACCGGAACGGAGAATGGCGACACGGTCGCTCATCACCATGGCTTCCTCGAGCGAGTGCGTGACGTAGCAGAACGTTTTTTTGGTGCTGCGCTGGATGTCCTTGAGCTCTTTTTGAAGCGTCTTGCGCAGGCGCGCGTCGAGGGCGGAGAGCGGCTCGTCGAAGAAGAGGATGTCGGGGTCGTAGGCGAGCGCCCGGGCAAGGGCGACGCGCTGGCGTTCGCCGCCAGAGCACTGCGTGACGTTTTTGTCGTAGTAGCGGTTGGGATCGAGATGGAGGAGCTTGAGGAGTTCCCAGGCGCGCGTGCGGCGGTCGCCTTCTGAGGCGCCACGAATCGACAAGGGAAACTCGACGTTTTTGCCCACGGTCATGTGCGGGAAAAGCGCGAGCGACTGGAACACCATGCAGGTGGGGCGCTTGTTGGGCGCGAGATCGTTGACGATTTTGCCGCGCAGGAGCAGTTCACCTGTAGTGGGTTTTTCCATACCGACCAACATGCGGAGAAGCGTGGTCTTGCCGCTGCCGCTGGGGCCGACGAGCGTGAAGAACTCACCATCGCCGACCTTAAAACTGACGTCGTTGACGGCGGTGAATTTGCCGAAGCGCTTGGTGACGTGGGCGACTTCTAGGATGGGAGCGGCGGATGAATCCATGAGAGCGAGTGACGAATGCAGGCGGAAGAGGTCCGCAGGCCGCATCGAATGCGGCGGCCTGCGGAGACAAAACAACGGACGGACCGCGGAAGGCTCAGCCCTCGCGCGTGCGCTTGGCCTCGTTGTAGATCGAGGTGAGCAGGTCGTTGTCGGGCACGACTTGGTAATCGACGCTGCGATTCATCTGCTCCTCGAGTGTGTCCCAGTGGAAGGCGGCGAGTTCTGCTTTCTTGAAACGGTTGAACACCTCGGGTTGTGACATCTGCGAGACGGGATTATGCGACGCCTCGGCCATGGCAACGGTGTGACAGATCTCAGGCTTCTGAACGTATTCAAGGAAGTCCTCGGCGAGTGGACTCACGTCAGGATTATTAACGACCGAGGTGAGCTCGAACCACTGGAGCGCGCCCTTGCCATCCATCGGACCGCGGAGGGGCGTGATGTGCTCGACTTCGGAGAAGCCCTCGAAGCGCGCGACGGAACAGGTGTAGATGCCGCCGCTGAAATAGGCGTCGATCTCGCCGTTGATGAGCGCCTGGTTGAGCTGGGCGGGGTCACCGCTGATCATCTTGGCGTTGGTGAAGAGCGTTTGGCAGGCCTTCTTGTAGAGTTCGATTTCCTCGGGCGTGTGGACCTTGTAAGGCGAGAAACCGGCGGCGAGACACAGGTGCATCACGTTCCAATTGTCCCACGCGAGGACGCCGAATTTGCCCTTCATCTTTGGATCGAGAAAGATCGGGATGCCCTGATCTTCGGCGGTCTTTCGGGAGATCTTTTTGGTGTTAACAACAAACGACATCGGGCCGAAACGCTGGATCATGCCGATGAGTTCTTTTTTATCGGGCGAGAGCGCGAACGGGTTAATGCCCATTTCCTTGTTATGGAACATCGGCATCATCTTTTCGAGGTAGGGCTCGAAGCGTTTCATGTTAAGAGGCTTGATGAGCTTCTCGGGCCACATTTGTTCGCGGGCCCAACATTGGTTGAGATTAATGAGATCCCACACCTTGAGTTCACCGGCGCGGAGCTTGTTGATCATGCTCGGGTCGTCGGTGCCGGACTCGGCTTTCAGACTGATGCCCTTGTGCATCTTGCGAAACGGATTCAGGACACCGTCGCTGTTATAACCCTCCCAGCAGAGGATGTTGAGCTCCTTGGAACGCTTGCCGGCCGACTGGCCAAACGAAACGGAAGGAAGCGAGGAGAAGGCGAGGCCGGCGGCGGCGGTTCCGGCGATTTTCATGAAATCGCGGCGATTGAAGTGATGCGTGTTATTCATGTTGGAAATGGCGAACCACGCGCTGAATAGCAGGCACGATACCAGCTTACTGAGGGCTTCACCTATCCTTCGAATAGATGCCATCTATACTTAACCACGCCGTAGAACTACGCCATCTCCTCTACTTCCAAGCGGTGGCCGACCACGGGAGTTTCACGCGCGCCGCTTCTGTAATCGGACTGCGTCAGCCGACCCTCTCCCATCAGATCCACCAGATGGAGAAGGAACTGGGCGTGCCGCTCTTCGACCGTTCGCGCAAACGCTGCCGCCTGACCTCGGCCGGCGAGATGCTTCAACCGTATGTGCGGCGCGTGCTCGCCGAGATGGAGAACCTGCGCAGTTCCCTGGACGATCTGAGCGAACTTCGACGCGGCTCACTCACGGTCGCCGTGCTGCCCTCGGTCACGCACCGGCTGCTTCCGCTGGCGCTGGAAAAATTCCACGAAACCCACGCCGGTATTCAGATTAAAATACGCGAGATGTCCGTCGACGAGATGGAGCGCGCGCTGGTGCTCGGCACGGTTGAACTCGGCATCGGCTACATGCCGCCGGCCGAGACCAGCTTGCGCGCGCAGTCCCTCTTCACCGAGGAACTGCTGGCCGTGGTCGCGCTGGACGATCCCCTCGCGAAGCAGGCCTCGATGACCGTGGAAGAATTGAGCGCGCGGCCCTTGCTTGTGCCGCCACCGGGCTTCGGGACGCGCACGTTGTTGCTCAAGGCCTTTTCGAAAGCCCGTCGTTCGCCGCCGCACTTCGCGCTCGAGCTGAGTTCGGTCGATATGTTGCTCCACATGGTCGGGGCCATCGGCGGCACGGGCATCGTGCCGGCGTCGGCGTTATGGGATCGCCCTGCGGACAACTACGCGACGGTGCGTATCATCCGCCCTTCGCTGCGGCGGCAGATCGGCTTCCTTACGTTGCACGGCGCACACGCCCGGCCTGCAGCGGCGGTGTTCATTCCAATCGTCAAAGCCGTGGCGAAATCACTCGGCGGTTAAGGCTGCGCAGCTCGCTCGTTCGCGCCCGTGCCGAGGCGCGCCGTGTCTGCGCGTTCACTGCGGCAAAGGCGGCGGTAGCGCCGGCGGCCGCGCCCGCCCGTAACTCACCCGTCGCACCAGCGCTTCCAGCGGGCCGAAGGAAAACCGCCGGAACCACCACGGGCTCACCGCGATTTGCAGCGCGTAGATCACGATCATCAACGCCATCGCCTGCCAGGTCTGGATCCGCCCATACCAGCCCAAGCCATAGGAATAAAACAGCGTCGTCGCGATGAGCGACTGCCCCAAATAGTGCGTCAGCGCCATACGCCCGGCAGCCGCCACGTGCACGACGAGCCGGCTTGCCCAGCCGCGCAACCACACGAGCCGGAGCAGACACACATACACCAGTGCCATGGCCATCCCGCCGACCGCCGAACTTCCCAACGCGATAAACGCCGCCGCGTCCGGAACGAAGCCCATGCGATTCACGCTCGCGACATAGACCCCCTTCCCCACCACCGCGATCGGCAGCACGATCCAAAGCAAACGACGAAAAAACTCATCATGGCGCTCCGGTTTCTCCAACACGCCGCGTCGCGCAAGAATCAACCCGAGCAGCATCGCCGCCAGAATCAGCGCACCAAAAAACGGCAGCTCCCACACCGTATCCAGATATTCGTCCAAACGCGCTTCCATGACTTCACCGAACGAGCCCTGCGAATAACTCAGCACCAGCTCTTGATTCTCGATCGCCATCCACTGCTGCTCCTCGGCGGCCCAGGCACCGCTCGCGAATTCCTCATCCATTGCCGACGCCAGTTGGATTAACCCGAACGCACCCAACAACAGCATCATCGGCACCACCAGCAGCCCGCCGATCCAGATCCACAACGTGCGCTCCCGACACGTGCGAAACGCCAGCAACAACACGCCCGCGATCGCATAGAGCAGCAGCACGTCGCCAAACCACAAAAACGTGATGTGCAAAATCCCCAGACCGCCCAACGCGCCCAGCCGTCGCCAATACGGCCCCGTGCCTGCTCCGGTTTCCGCGCGCCGCTGCATCAGTCGGCCAAACCCCACGCCAAACAAAAGTGAAAACAGGACAAATGCCGTGGATTCGAAAAAGAACCGCACCACCGCCTGCACCGTCGCGTTGAGCGGATCCGCCCACAAGCGCAGCTCACCCTGAAACGCGCCGACCGGGGCACTCATCATTTGCACATTCACGAGTGCGATGCCGAGCAACGCCGTCCCGCGAAGCAGGTCGAGCAGAGGAAAACGCTCCGACGGTGCCGTGGGTCGCAGTATAACAGGCGGGGGTGAGAACAGATTCATGGGCAAACTCAAGAAGGTCGTTTGCAGTAGATAACCTTGAGCACTCATCTCGAACAAAAACCGCGTGAATCTGCCCGTGACCGGGCCCCAACGTCCGCCTCGCGCCTGATTTCCGTCGCCTCCGGCACCGAACCGCCAATGGGCCCGCACACCAAGGCGAATAAATCCGCTTCTCAACCCGACAGCCGACGCCAAAGCTACCTCGATGCCCCTTCGTTTCCTTGCCTCAACCGTCACGCTCTTCGCCTGCCTCATGACCACGTTGTCCGCTCAGACTCCGATCAAGTCGGTCAAAACCGACCAACCGGTCGTCGCTCTCACCTTCGACGACGGCCCGCATCCGGTAAATACCCAGCGCATGCTCGATCTCTTCGCCAAGGAGAACGTCAAGGTGACGTTCTTCGAGGTCGGCAAAAACGTCGCCGCACAACCCGCCCTCGCCCGTGCCATCGTCGCCGCCGGCCACGAGATCGCCAACCACAGCAAGACGCATCCAAAACTTGGAGACATGACGGATGTCGCCGCCGTGCGCGCCGAGTTGGTGGAGACGCAGGCGATCATCAAGGACGCCACCGGCGTCACGCCCGTCACCTTCCGCGCCCCCTTTATCTCACACGGTCCCGCACTGTGGACGGTTCTCGGTGAGCTTGGACTTCCGTCCATCTCGGGCTCGATCTCCACGAACGACTGGGACGGTAAAGTCACCCGCGAGATGATCGTCGAACGCACCGTCAAGGCCGGCCCCGGCGACATTGTGATTCTCCACACCTGGCCCGACAAAACCGTTGAAGCTCTTCCCGAAATCATCAGCCAGCTCAAAGCCAATGGCATGCGCTTCGTGACCGTCTCCGAACTCCTTGCGCTCAAGGAAAAGACGCCCTGATGCGCGCCCGCCGGATTGCGTAGTTATTTAGCAGATACGCACGCCGCCACGCCGTTCAGCGCTCGGGCGGCGTGGCAAGGAGCAGATAACTATTGAATGGCGTGCGCCCCCAGAGCGGACGCACCGTGGTCGCCCAGCCCGCTTCGCGAAACCCGCCTGCGACCTCGTCCTGCGTTGGAAAACAAATGCGTCCGCCGCGAATCCATCCGCTCCCGCGCACAAACATTTCCTCCAGGTAAGTCGCGTAATAACGCCACGAGCGATCCCGCGCCGTGAAACGAATCACCGCCACGCCGCCCGGAGTGACCATCGCCCGCACGCGCGCCAGCAATGCCTGCTGCGCGGTGACATCCAAGTAGTGCAGCACATCGATCAGCGTCACGTTGCCCGTAAAGCCATGAGGCGGCTCGGTGATCGAGCCCACTGAAAGCGTGACGCCGGGGTAATGGGCCTTGGCCACGTCGTTCCCGAGCGCAATTTTCTCCGCACTCAAATCCGTCCCGTGGATCGCTCCCTGCCAGCCGCGTTCGCGCAGGTAAAAGGCCAGCAGCCCCAGCCCGCACCCGCCATCCCACAAAGGGCCTTCGCGTCCGCGCAACGCCTCGAACACCGCGTTATACGCGGGATCGGTGCCGATCTTTCCCTTGATATAGTAATTCCGTCCGCGATCCGGCGGAAATTTCGAAGCGATGTTTTTCGCGATCATGAAGCAGTTCCTAATTCATTTATCTTAACCGATTTCCCTTCCCGGCCCGCCCGATATCCGAGGAGCCCCAACGCGCCCGCCACGCACCACACCGACATGCTCGCGAAGCCGCCCAGCGAGATGAGCACGCTGTCCGCCGCCGGCACGCCGGCGAGTCGTTCCAGCATGACTTCGAACACCGCTTCGCGCACGCCCAGTCCTGCCACGCTCAGCGGCAGCGCCGAGGCCACATCCACCACCGGCATCACCGCCACCACATCGGTCCACGACACGTTGACCCGAAACGCCGAGGCACACACCGCGAACACGAGGTAGTAGAGCGCCAGTCCGACCACCGACAGCGCCATCGCCACCGACGCCCGCCCGCCATGGCGCGTCACCCGCGCCCAGCCGTCGATCATCCCAAGCAAGTGCTCCCGCGCCGGCACGCGTGGCGATAGTTTTTCCGCCCAGTTGAAACGACTCACCACCAGCGAAAACACAAGCAGCGCCGACGCGCCCGCCAGATACACCCCGAGCCCTTGCATCAACCGCAACGACAGGGTGTCGCGGGCAAACCATTCCCAACGCCACGCCGCCACGCCCGCCGTGCCGAGGATCAACGCCACCAAACCGCTCATGCGGTCCACCAACACCGACAACGCCGCCGGCCCCTTCGCGTGTCCATCGCGCCACAACAGTCCGATGCGCACGGCATCGCCGCCGAGTGGCCCCAGTAAAAACAAGCTCCCGAACAACCCGATCGCATAAAACCGCAGCGAGCGGCCCAGCGACACCTCGATGCCCAGGATACGCAGGCAAAGCCACCAGCGCACCCAGCACAGCGCGTTGACGATGCCCGCACCCACGACCGCAAGGAGCAGGCTCACCGGCTTGGCCGACGACAGCACCGAGCCGAAATCACGCCGGAATTCATCGCGCGAAAACAGGAACGCCAGCAGCGCCACCGTCACCACAAATTGAATCCCCACCAAGCCCCAGCGTTTCATAGGCGCGGCGTATCCACATCACGGACACGAGAACGGGAAAACGCTGGAACAGGACACGACATGCAAAAAGCCCACAGCATCCGCGATGCTTCCACACGCCAAGCCGGAAGTGCGACGAGTTGCGCGCCGGCCAGCCCGCTCCGCGCGCACACAAAAAAGTCCGCCTGCGTTTGCGGCAGGCGGACAGAGGGCCGGGTTATCCGTTTAGATTACGGCACGATGGCGAAGCCGCCCTTGAAACCGGCCTTGATCTTGCCGGCCTTCTGGGCCGCACCGGTCTTCAGATCGACGATGTATAAGTCGGAGGACTTTTTGCCCGTCGGATTAACCAGGTAGGCGGTGTTCACGCCGGCAGCGGAGGTGTGGATGTCGAAAGCGGCGTCGTGGCCGACCTTCACGCCCAGCGAACCCACCGGAACCAGCACACCGTCATTGGGCGGGTTTTGCAGCGACAGGGTGTTTTCATCGGTATCGATGTCGAACAGCTCGGTCTTGCCGTCCTTGGGCGTGATGGCGTTCGCGCTGTTGGTGTAGGCGACCGCACCGATCGAGCCCTTGATCGCACCATCCGTGGCGGCGACGCCACCGGTGACGGAATGCAGGCGCAGGTTGGTGCCATTGGAAGCGGTCAGGCGGATGCGGATGCTACCGTCGGCCTGAAGCGTGGTCGGGTTAAAATCGAAACCATAGGCCTTCGCGCCCGTGAGGTCGTATTTTTCGCCCTTCAACGGAAAGCCCGCACCGACCGCCGTAGCCGCACCCGACTGGGTGTCGATCGTGTAGAGCTGGGCCTTCGAGTCGTCCACGCCGAGGGCGTAGAGCGTCTTGCTACCCGGCAGGAAATCGATGCCGACCGGCTTGAAGTTAAGTTTGGCGACCGGAGTGACCGCCTCAGGTTTGGCGAGATCGACGCTAAACAACTGACCGTCGCCATCCACGCCATAGGCGGACTGGGCGTGGGAGAGAGAGGCCGAACCGATCAACAAAGAAGCGGCCAAGGCGAGTTTCGGCGCGAACAGGGATTTATTGCTCATATCTTTATATAGTTGGTTAATTAATCACACCCACGGAGCAGAAATTTTGCATCTGGTTCCGCTCAAACGACTATTTTTATACGAATCACGTCCTCACTTGGATGCATCCTTCCTGACTCGCCTCGTCTCCCTTCGAAAGGCCCGTGAATAGGGGCTATCTACCGGCGGCTGATCGAGAGGGCCCGCGCACTGCATTTTCCGGTGGCCAAGCTGAAGCGAAACAAACCCAGACGCGTAACAAGGACGTGTTCAGGTTTCGTGCGTCTCTCGCTTACATCATGGTCACCGCCCGGTCAGCGGGCCGCCTGCCAACCTCTAGGCCACGTGTCACTCGCCGGGCCACTACGTGTCGTCCGCCATTTATGGGCAGCCTAAAATTCCCTCCGGTTACGCGCCGTAGTGCTTTTCTACTACAAAGCAGAACGTGATCGGCCGAGGTGAGCAGGAATCGACACAAATTCGATCAGCGCCGTGTTAACCGGCACGCACCGTTTTAGTGTAGGCTGCGCGCGAGGTTACCCCGATCTCACCGTCGAGCTTTCGCACGGTCGTCATTCCCCCACCCCTTACCCCCGGAGCACTATGAAAGTATCCCTTCTCTGCGTTCACGCTTTGCTCGCGTTCGCCGCAGTCGGCCAGATGTCTTGGGCCCAATCGGGCCGCGTCCCCACCATCGACACCCGCATCGGCGGCCGCCCCGCCGTCGTTCCGCAAAGTTTTTTCGACGCGATGGCCGTCGAAGCCGAGGACCCCAACATGCACCCGTCGCTCGGGCCCTACACCGTCACCGCGGTGAAGAGCGGCAACTGGTCCGATCCCACGCTCTGGAGCACCGGCGTCGTGCCCGGTGAAAACGCGACGGTGAATCTCGGCGCGCACTTCGTGACCTACAACATCGCGAGCACGGTCAAAATTAAACACATCCACAACGGTCACGGCGGCATCTTCGAACGCGCCCCCGGCTCGGTGTTGTGGGTGAGCACGCAGATGTTTCACGGCATCTACATCGAGGGCGAATCCGACTCCCCGATCCCCAGCAGCAATCCCACGCGCACCGTCTATTGGTATTCCGACGCACCCGGCCAGACCGTGAAATTCGGCCTTGTGTGCATGGGCCCCGCCCGCCTGCGCGGCGAAACGAAGAAACATTTCCTCAACGCCTCCGCCAGCATCCCCGCCGGCGCGACCACGATTCAGTTGATCGATGTCGCCGGCGCCAACTGGAAGGTCGGCGACGAGATCTGCGTCCTCGCCACCGAAGCCTCCGGCACCGCCGCGACCGACCCGACTTACACGGGCCCGACGTCGTTCACCGGTTCGTGGGACGGTGTCGCCAGCACGCAGACCCAGTCCCAAGGTTTTAAAACCAGCCAGGACGAGCCGCGCGTCATCACCGCGATCAACGGCAACACGATCACGTTGAACGCGCCGCTCACATTTAATCACAACCTCTACACCACCACGCTCCCGCGCGGCCAAACCGTCACCGTGCGTCCCTACGTGGCGAACTTCACGCGCTCCATCCAACACCGCGCCGAGGTTGCCAGCAACGTCCTCCAGCAACGCCCGCACATGATGTTTATGCACAACGACGACGTCGACGTCCGCTACATCGACGTCCTCAACTTCGGCCGCACCTCCACCGATCCGTCCCTCCACGTGCCCGTCGCCTCCGGTGGCAAAGAGATCTTCCTCGGCTCCACCAATCTCGCCGACACCAACAACGTCCGCGGACGCTACGGTTTTCACATCCACGGCACCGGCCCCTTCTTCGGTCGCAAACAAGTCGTGATCCAAGGCATCGTCGTGCGCGGTGAAAGCGGCCCCGCGATGTCCGCCATTCCCGTGCCGGGCTGGGGCATCACGCAGCACAACTCACGCGCCGCCATCGAAGACTCGATCACCTACAACGTCCGCGGCGCCGGCATCGTCAGCGAGCTCGGCAACGAGATCGGCCAGTGGGTCAATAACCTCTCGATCTGGAACCGCGGCGACGGTTTCCGCACCAGTTGGAGTTCGCGCCAGGAGACCCACGCCAACCACAACGGCCACATCGGCGCCGCCTACGAAAACCAGGCGCGCGGCATCATCCAGCAGCACAACGTCGCGACCTCCAGCCACCACGGCTGGACGTTCCACCAGCAGGCGACGAACACCCTTCCCCGCGTTCCCGATAAATTCTCGCTGCGTTACAAAGACCCGCTCACCGAGGGCGGAAAAGACGGCATCATCGACGGCGGCTACGGCCAGGACAACGACACCTACGGCATCGAGCAGGACCAGATTCACGACTTCAACGACAACGTCTGCCTCAACGTCGGCACCGGCTTCTTCGTCGCGCACCGCCAGTTCACCGATCGCGGCGACCAGTCGGTCATGTTCGCCAAACGCTTCCACTGCATCGGCACGAGCACGCCGCTCAACCTTCACAACTACACGTTCTATTATTCGTTCTACGACTCTTACTGGCGCGGCGCGAGTGCCAGCACCGCCGCGTGGCTCGGCGGAAACACCTTCGGCATGATGTGGGTCAACATGCGCCTTGAGAACTACACGCGCGGTTTCCAAGACAATGGACTCGGTTATAACTACAACGGCTTCTGGATCGACATCGCGTTCACCAATGTCGTCACGCCCTTCGACAATGCGAAGACCTACCCGACGAGCGCGACTGACACCCCGTCGAGCCATTATTTCTGGAACGTGATGGGACCTTGGACGATCACCAACCCGGACGTCCCCAATCCCGGCTTCACCGCCAAGCCGCGCATCTGGAGCAGCATCTCCACCGCGAGCCTTCCCGTTCCCTATCCCTCCGCACCGCGCGGTCTCGGCGGCGTGAAACCCGCCGGCGCCGCCACGCCGTCGTTCACGTTGAACCCCGCCTCCGACACCACGACGGGCCCCACCGGCCACAACACCATCAGCCTCTCCGGCACCATCGTGGACCACGTCGGCGTCCGCAAATGGCCCGACGGTTACGTGACCTTTGCCCAGCTGGAAAACTTCGGCCCGCTCGGGCCGCACAAGAACCAGCACACCACCGGCACCGAGATGGTCGAGATGAACGGCTGCTTCAACGATAACGGCACGTGGAAGTGCCGCCTCTGGTTCCACCTCGATGAACGCCGCGATGGCAACTACCTGCAGTTTCCCATCGACATCACACTGACCGGCTTTGATCCCGCGTTCCTCGCCGCCAACACCGTCGATCCCAACGCCACCAAGCCCATCCTGCCGCTCGCGTTGGAAAGCATCGAGGAGCCGAGCACGCTCCCCGCCGCGCCCTCGGGCCTGACGCCCACGTGGTCCACGTTGCTCAACGGTTGGTTCAAGCTCACCTGGACCGACAACGCCACCAACGAAACCGGCTTCACCATCCAGTCGCTCAGCGGCTCCACGTGGACCAACTACGCGACCGTCGCCGCCAACGTCACCAGCTACACGCGCACCGGCCTCAACATGCCGTCCGGCCCCTACAC
>JBEVND010000156.1:0-3579 GCA_040508285.1 Rariglobus sp.
CTGCCCGGCAATCGCCAGCCCGATTACCAGTTTCACGGCTACAACGACAACATGCCTGCGAAGGCGACGATGGGCCTGATCCTCGGCGGCGAGATGCTCGGTGACGCCGCCGCCATCGAACACGGGCTCTGGAACCTCCGTAGCCTGCGCAACATGCTTTTCCGCCGCGGCATCAACAGCGAATACAACTCGCCGTCCTACACGCCGCTCACGATCCACGCGATGGGCGAAATCGCCGAGCACGCCAAAAATCCGGAAGCCCGCGACCTCGCGTTGAAGATTGAGCAGCGCCTCTGGCTCGACCTCGCCGCGCGTTTTCATCCGGAGATGGGCATCGTTTCCGGACCGTATTCGCGCGCCTACAACTGCGACACCATCGCGCACCTTTCCAGTGTGTCGGTCCTGCTCTGGTTCGTCCTCGGCGAAAGCTCACGCCCCTCGATTCTCGAAATATTCAACCCCGATCACGGCCTCGTCCTCCATCACAAAGGCGACGCTCCGCACAACATCGTCAACCGCTGCTGGACCGCTTCCGGCCACTACCACATTCCTCCCGCGGCGCAGCGCATGTTCGCGGCGAAGTCCTATCCGTTCCGCGCCGTCGCCACGGCCGAGGCTGGTGACGGCGGGCTCGACGTTCCGGCCGGGCCGATGCGCATCGAGACGTATCTACAAAAAGACTACACCGTTGGCACGTCCTCCACGCACTTCCTGAGTGGCGAACAGTCGATGACCTACTTTGCGACGTTCAAACGGAAGGCGCAGGTCCGCTCCTTCCGCGACATCGGCACGGTCTTCCACAAGTTCACGGTCAACGACGACGTGCCCGGCCTGGTCAAGTTCGCGACCGATGCCGAAGGCCGGCCCTACGCCAATGCGAGCGAGCAGGATAACCTCGATTCGAAGTGTCACGCGCTGACGCTGCAGTCGGACAGCACGGTGATGCTCCACACGCAACCGGCGCTCGGGCTCGGCGGGCTCGATGTCTCCCAGCTCGCCATCGTCCTTCCCGGTCACGCCGAGGCCGCCAAACCGCGGGCCATCCGCCGGCTCAACGAAATGCTCGTCTTCCCCGCGCACTTTTCCGGCGCCGACGAAGTGCGCATCGGTGATCGCGCGTTGTCCACTTGGTCGGGCGAAGCCAAGCACGGCGAATGGATCGGCGCGCGCATCGGCAAGTTTCTCATCGCCGTTCGCCCGATGGCTTATACCGAGACGCTCGGCCAACCCGTCGTCACGCTGGAGAAGATCAACAACTACGAAGTCATCCGCACGACGTTCTACAACGGCCCCGAGCGCACCTTCACGCGCGGCGAACTCAAGCTGGTGTTCGGTGGCTGCGTGATCGAACACGCGAGCACCGACGACTATCCCTCGCTCGCCGCATTCATGGGCGAGTGCGCGAAGTCGCATTTCACGGATTTCCATCTCACCACGCGCCGCATGCGTTACCGCCGCGCCGCCACGCCGCAACGCCCTGCGCTTGAGCTGGAACTTTCCACGAGCGTCTCCAGCCGCCTTCAACGTTACGCGCTGATCAACGGCTTGTGCGTCGCCCAGGATGTTCGCGTCCGCATCGACGGACTCGAGGACAAGGACATCCCGATCATCAACGAGCCGTGGGAGTCCACGCCCTCGTATTTTCCGTGGGAGGATTTGTATGTCCCTTGGTGGAGACTGAAAGGGACAATCGGCGACCGCGAAGCGTAGGACTGGGCTGATTGTAAGCGGAACGTGAACAGGTCGCCGCCCCGTGTTTCAGGTTGATTCGCCAAAAGACATTGGTCGAAGATATGAGACAATGTCAGAAATCTCTGCCTCGTCTCTCCCTCCCTTTGGCGGCATCGAGATCGGCCGGCGTGAAGTCGCCCATCGCCTCATCTCGGCGCGTCTCCGCGAGCAGATCGTAAAAGGAGAAATCACTCCCGGCACGGAGCTGCCGCCGACCGCCGCGCTGGCGGAGCAGTGGAAGACCAGTTACTTCACCGCGCACACCGCGCTGAAAAACCTCGTCAAGGAAGGCCTGCTTGAGCGCAAACACGGCGCGGGCACCTACGTCCGCGAGCAGCGAAACACGCTCGATTGCATCGGTCTTTACTACGACGACACCACCGTCTGGACCGACGACGAGAAAGGCTTTTATCGCAACATCTACGGCTCGCTCGAGCGTGAGCTGCGCAAGCAACACGTGACCCTGCGCGTCTTCGCCGACCCTCGCGCGAAGACGAAGCAACTCACCGTTCTGCCCGAGTTGAGGAAAGCGCTCGATGCCCGCGAGATTCAGGGACTGATCGCGCCGATCGCCGGCGCGGACAACCTCAAGTGGCTCCTCAAGCTGCCGATTCCGCTGGCGGTGATTTCCAGCCGCATGGGCATCGCGAACAAAGTCGGTTTCAACGAGCCGCACAACCTGCTGCGCATGCTCAAGCACCTCAAGGCGCAGGGCTGCCGCACGGTTGGCGTGATCAGCAACCTGTTCGTCAAAGAGCATTCGCAGTTTCAAAGTGAACGCCTGCTATTCGACGGGCAGTTTGCAGAGGCGTTGGCGGAGACGGGCATGAGCACGCGGCCGTCGTGGGTGAGAAAATCAAAAAGAGCGGATACCAACGGACTGGCCCGTTTCGGCTACCAAGAGTTTCATGAATTATGGAGGCAGCCCGAACGCCCCGACGCGGTGATCGCGTTCCCCGACACGGTGGTGCGCGGCGTGATCCTCGCGGCGTTGGAGGCCGGCGTGCGGGCGCCGCGCGACGTGAAGTTTTTCTTCCACCGCAACGCGCACGTGAACCTGTTGTGTCCCTTCCCGGCGGGCTGGGAAATCACCGACGAAGACGAAGTCGCCAGGGTGCTGATTACGATGGTGCGCGACCAGCACCAAGGGAAAAAAATCCAGCCGGTTTATCTTTTAAACCGCTTCGAGGACCACGAAGGCGAAAGCCCGCTCGAAGCCGGGCGATGATCAGTCGGCCGCACGCAGGCGGGCGTCGAGCCAGCGCCAGGCGTGGCGGTCAAAGGCGGGGGACCAGTCGTGCGCGGTGTTGGGAAGCGGGATGATTTCCTTGGGGCCGGCGAGGCCGAGATAAACGGAGTAAACACACGTCGCCGGCGAGATGGGATCGGTGAGGCCCATGTTCATGAGCACCGGCGTCTTCACGCGTGTGGCGAAGTTGGCGACGTCGAAGTAGGCGTCGGAAGGATTGATGCGGGGCGATGGAGTTTCGCCTGAGAAATGTTCGGAGCCGTTTTTGAGATCGATGTTGAGCTTGGCGACCCAGCGGTTCCACGGACGGTAGGCGTAGTGGGTGATGCAGGGGATGGCGGCGCGCACGGCGGGATCGAGCGCGGCGACGACCACGCTGAGGCGTCCGCCTTGGCTGCCGCCGAGGACGGCGAAGCGGCGGGCATCGGTGCCGGGGAGCATGCGGGCGACGCGGGCGCCCTGGAGCGCGTTCAGATAAACGTCGTAGTGAATGCGTTTGAGCGGATCGCGGGAGACGTCATCGGGCAGCGTTTCATAAAAAAGGGCGTCCACGGGATTGCCATGCACCTGGATGTCGAGGGCGGCGTAGCCGTGGCGGG
>JBEVND010000194.1:0-3591 GCA_040508285.1 Rariglobus sp.
CCTTGAACGCGCCGAGGATCTGATCGCACTCGGCGGTGTTACGCGCGAAAGGTTTTTCGATGTAGGCGGGTTTACCCGCAGCTGCTGCGAGCAGTGCGCCTTCGAGATGCGCGCCGGGCGGTGTCGCGACATAAATTGCGTCCACCTCGGGATCGTTTACCAATGCACAAGCGTCGTCATACCAGCGCGGAACGTGGTGGCGGCGCGCGTAATCGGCCGCCTTGGCGCCGTCGCGGCGCATCACCGCGACGAGCTCGGAGCCCGCGACTTTGGAGAAGGCCGGGCCGCTTTTCACTTCGGTGACGTCACCGCATCCGATGATTCCCCAGCGAACGTGCTTGAGCGGAGTGAAGGGGGCGAGAGAGCCAGACATGCGTTCGACGATGAAAAACCGTCCGCGCATCGCAAGGCTTGTGGCGGAGGAAAAAGCGACGGAAGGTTCTGTTGATGTCGTCCGTCGAACCCTTCCAAGAAAACCCGTTCCCCACGCCTGCGCGAGAGGTTCATTGCGCGGACGCGATCGACTGGATGAAAACCTGCGGATGCATCCCCGGCGCGTGTGCGATTACTTCGCTACCGGATGTTTCCGAGGTGAGCATGGCGTTGCCCGTCTGGCGCACGTGGTTTCTAGATGCGGTGCGGCTGGTGGTGGAATCGGTCGAGAACCACAGCGCGGCGATCTTTTTCCAGTCCGATATCAAGCACGACGGCGTGTGGATCGACAAAGGTGCGCTGGTGATCCGTGCCGCGGAAGATGCGGGCGCGCACATTCTGTTCCATAAAATCGTGTGCCGCCGCCCGCCTGGAATGCTTACGTATGGAAGGCCCGGATACACGCACCTGATCGCGGTATCGCGCGAGATGAAGTGTCCGGATGTGCTGCCGTTGCCCGATGTCATCGTGGATGCGGGCCGGCAGCCCTGGGTTCGTGCGATGGGCGTGCGAGCGGCCGGTCACGCGGTGCGTTTTGCGAAAGACCACGTGCGCGCCACCACCATCTTCGATCCGTTTTGCGGTGTGGGCACGGTGTTGGCGGCCGCCAATGCACTGGGAGTAAATGCGGTGGGTGTTGAGAAATCGCGTAAGCGGTGCGAACTCTCGCGCCAGCTCACGATCGCCACGGACGAGCTCTGAGCGGGAGCCGGCCGACCTGCTCGTGCGGATCAGGACTTCGCGTTCCTCAGGCGGATCAAGACGATCTCCGACCGCGTGCCTACGCGAATTGGCGGCCCCCACGTGCCCACGCCGCTGCTGGTGAGAACTTGAAGCGAGTTCAGCCGTTGAAGCCCGTAAGCGAAGCGACCGTGCACGCGCGACACGACATGCGTCCACGGCCAGAACTGGCCTTGGTGGGTGTGACCGGAAACTTGCAGCGACACGCCGGCTTCCTCGGGAATCGCCAAGTGCGAAGGCTGATGCGTGAGCAGGATACTTGCCCGGCTGCGGTCGATGCGCACGCGTTGGAGGAGCTGGCGGAACCGGTTTGGATTACCGGCTTCACCGTCGTGGATACCGATGAGCTGAAGACCTCCGGGGATCTCGATTTTCTCGTTGTTTACCACGCGCATGCCGGTGCGCGTGAGTGCAGTGAGGAAATGGGAACGGTCGGAAAATTCGTCATGGTTGCCCGTGGAAAAATAAACGCCGCGCGGCGCGACCAGTTGGTCCCACGGCTGCGCGATCGTCTTCAAGTCCACGTCGGCGCCGTCGAACATATCGCCCGCGATCAGCACGGCATCAGGTTTGAGATTATTGATTCGCGAAACGATCCGGCGGACAAAGCCGGCACCGCGAACATTGCCAAGATGCACATCGCTGATGAGAGCGAGCGTGTGATCCTGCCAGGCCTCCGGAAGGTTTGGCAGGGCCACGGTCACCCGCGTGATACGCAGCCAGCGGGCGTTGACCAAGCCGTAAACCGTCACCGCTCCCGCGAGAGCGTAGAGCGTCAGCGCGACCGTCGGTGAAACCGCCGAGATACCGGCCAGGGCGCCCGCGCCTGCCAACACCCAACAGGCAATGGACGCCACGAGCGCGAAGTTGAGGAACGCCAGGCTGGTCGCTCCAAACCGATAAAGCGCGCTGAGCAACGGGTGCCGAAATTTAAACCCGAGCAACATCGCGGGCACAAAACTCAGTGTGAACAGCGATGGCAGCACCAAGGATGGCCAGCCGCTCACCTGGGCGAAATGGCGAAATGTGACGCTGCTAAAGAGAGTCGAGAGCAGCAGGATGAGTGAGAAGATGCCGACGAAAATCACCATGCGGTTCGGCAACAGACCGGCGTTGCTAGGCGCGGCTTCCTCAGTGCGCGCTTCATCGATGGGTGGTGTTTCACTACGGCTCGGGGACGTCATGGGCGCGTTTAGCGGATGCAGGAACTGCGCCTGTGCAAATTAGCCGATGCTTTTCGTGTCGTCGCGCCGATGGGTTTGCCCTTGCACAGGCAGACCGTTGGGCATCACAAACGCGCCTTTTTCTGATGAAGACCCAAACGCTTTCCCTCGACTCGATTGATATCTACAGCGGCACCCAAACGCGCGTGAAAACCAACGACGACGCGATCGAGAGTTACGCCGAAGAAATGGCCAACGGGGCAATCTTCCCGCCGATTTCGATTTATTTCGATGGCGCGACTTACTGGCTGGCCGATGGCTTTCATCGCTACCTCGCCGCGAAGCGAAATAACTCGCTCACGATTACGGCCGATGTTCAGCCCGGTGGCCGCTCCGACGCGCTCCGCCATGCCCTCGGTGCCAACGCGACCAATGGCGTTTATCGCAACAACTCGGATAAACGTAACGCGGTCGAAATCGCCCTCGAGGAATGGCCCGACCGTGCGAATCCGGTCATCGCCGAAATCTGCAAGGTTTCGACCGAGCTCGTGCGCACGCGTCGCAATGAGATGGTGCAGTCCGGGCGTATTGAGAAAGTCGGCAAGGTCACTGGCCGCGATGGCAAAGAGTATTCCTCTGCGATCGAACGCCAAGCCTCGGGCGGTGAGCCTGATGGCGTGGAACGCGAAGCACCCTCAGGTTCATCGGCCGACGCAGGAGGCGGCGGCGCTGGCGGACGTCCACAAAGCAAAAGCGACGGACCCGGCGCTCCCGGCGGCACCACCATGGAACTCGAACGCGAAGCCCGCGAAATGATCCGCCGCGGCGAGATCAATCCCTTCGAACTCAAAACACTCACGACCGCCAACGCCCACGATTACGCGGCCACGGTGATCAATCTCCTCGGCACCATGAAGCCCGCAGACCCAAAGCGTCGCGACGGCTTGCTGCGCATCAAACGGTGGGTCGAAAAAGCCCTAGCCGGCGAGGCTCATGCGACGGCTGAAGAGATTGATGAAGATGGCCCGACAGGATGACCGCGGAGGAGGCTTGGCTAGCGATCGTATCTCGCCCCGCCGTCCTCTGAGCGTTCCAACATGCGGGCGAGGTGCTGTTGTTCGGGGCCCACGTGGGCGAGCTGAAGGGCGCGTCGAAAACTGGCGGCGGCGGCGCGGTGGTTTTCCATCCGCCAGTGTAATTCGCCGGTCACTGCATGTAGGAGGTAATGCGACTCCATGCGGTCGTCCGCAGCGAT
>JBEVND010000213.1:0-4166 GCA_040508285.1 Rariglobus sp.
AGGTCAACCCGACCCCGTTCCCCCGCGCGACTCTGGTTGAAAACAACCGGAGCTTCGGCTGGGTGACCGACAAGATCTGCGGTATCATCGAGGGCAAGACCCCCACCTGGTGGTGGGTCTGCTTCATCCTCGCTTGCTGCGTCGCGTCCTTCACGGTCGCCGGTATTACCTACCTCGTCGCCACGGGCGTCGGTGTGTGGGGCCATGCGAATCCCGTCAACTGGGCGTGGGACATCGTCAACTTCGTGTTCTGGATCGGTATCGGCCACGCCGGCACGCTGATCTCCGCGATCTTGTGCTTGCTGCGCCAGAAGTGGCGCACGTCCATCAATCGCGCGGCCGAGGCCATGACGATTTTCGCCGTGGTCTGCGCCGGTATCTTCCCGGTGTTCCACGTCGGTCGCGTCTGGTTCGCTTGGTATCTGTTCCCCATCCCGAACAGCAACGACATCTGGCAGAACTACCGTTCGCCGCTGGAGTGGGACGTGTTCGCCGTTTCCACCTACGGAACGGTGTCGGTCCTCTTCTGGTATGTCGGTTTGCTCCCTGACTTGGCTGTCCTCCGCGACCGCTTCTTCAAGGCCGGCAATCGCGTGCGTTCCTTCTGCTACGGTCTGTTTGCCCTCGGCTGGCGCGGTTCCAACCGCCACTGGAGCAACTACGAGATGGCTTACCTGATCCTCGCCGGCGTCTCCACGCCGCTGGTGCTCTCGGTGCACACCATCGTGTCGTTCGACTTCGCCGTGTCGCTCCTCCCGGGCTGGCACACCACGATCTTCCCTCCTTACTTCGTGGCGGGCGCGATCTTCTCGGGCTTCGGCATGGTGCTCACGCTCATGCTCCCGCTGCGCGCCATCTACGGCATGCAGGATCTGATCACGCAGTATCACATCGACTGTATGTGTAAGATCGTTTTGGCGACGGGCACCATCGTGGGTTACGCCTACGGCATGGAGTTCTTCATCGCGTGGTATGGCGCGAACCCGAACGAAGGCTTCGCGTTCATCAACCGTGCATTCGGCCACTATGCGTGGGCTTACTGGGTCATGATCAGCTGCAACGTCATCACGCCGCAGTTCTTCTGGTTCAAGAGCGTCCGCGAAAACACCGCGCTGGTGTGGATCCTTTCGATCTTCGTCAACGTCGGCATGTGGTTCGAGCGTTTCGTGATCATCGTGACCTCGCTTGCCCGTGACTTCCTTCCGTCCTCGTGGGGCTACTACAGCCCCTCGATCGTGGAAATCTTCACCTTCTTCGGCACCTTCGGCGTATTCAGCGTGTTGTTCCTCCTGTTCATCCGCTTCCTGCCCGTGATGCCCATGGCCGAAATCAAATCCGTCATGCCTCAGGCCGATGCCCATGCTCACGATGATCATGACGGCACCGACGCCATCGCCAAGGCCACCCACTAAGTTCAGCCGACGACCTACCTGACCATGTCTGCAAAACCTTACGGCCTGATCGCCACCTTTGAGACCACTCCCTCCGTGTATCACGCGGCGGAGCAGGTGCGCGATGCCGGCTACAAAAACTGGGACTGCATCACGCCGTTCCCCATCCACGGACTCGACAAGGCGATGGGCCTTGGCCGCTCCAAAGTTCCGCGCTTCTCCCTGTGCGGTGGCTTGCTCGGTTTTACCACCGGCATGTCGCTGATCTACTGGACCAGCGCGATGAACTATCCGCTGATCGTGGGCGGCAAGCCCTACTTCAGCCCGCTCTTCGCCTTCCCGGTTTCCTACGAGCTCACCATTCTCTTCACCGCGTTCGCTACCATCGGCGGCATGCTGTTCTTGAACGGCCTGCCGATGCACTACCACCCGGTGTTGAAGAGCGACAAGATCCTCTCCGGCATGGACGACAAGTTCCACATCGTGATCGAGTCGAAAGACCCGAAGTTTAACCTCGCCCAGACCAAGGCCCTCCTCGAGCGGGCAGGGGGCAAAGACATCCAGGAGCTGGAAGCCTGAGCCATGCGTTACGTTTACATCACTCTCTTTCTCATCGTGGTGCTGGGGGTTTCGATCTTCGGCTTCCGCGGCTCGATCTCTTCGCGCTCCCCGCTCGAGGTTTTCCCGGACATGGATCACCAGGCTAAATACAAGCCCCAGGCTGAATCCAAGTTCTTCGCCGACGGCCGTGCCGATCGTCCCCGTCCTGCGGGTGCGGTTGCCTTCGGTCGCACCGGCGACGCCGCTGACGCCAACTTCCTCAAGGCCGACACTGCTCTTTATCAGGGCAAGGACGCCAAGGGCGCCTGGGTCACCGGCTTTCCTTCCGCGGTGACCATCGATCCCTCCAAGCTCCTCGAGCGCGGTCAGGATCGTTACACCATCTACTGCGCACCGTGCCACGGCGCGCTCGGCGATGGCAACGGCATCACCAAACAATACGGGATGGGCGCCACGCCCACCTTCCACGACGACGCCAAGCGCAAGCTCGCCGACGGCGAAATCTTCAACGTCATCACCCACGGCAAGGGCAACATGCTCTCTTACGCGGACAAACTTTCCGCCCAGGATCGCTGGGCCGTCATCGCCTACGTGCGCGCCCTCCAGCGCGCCGCCCACGCCACTGCCGCGGATGTTCCTCCCGGCCACAAATCGGAGCTTGGTATCAAATGAGCACCCACGCAGCCACCGCGCCCGCGGCTCTCTCTTCTGACTCGAAATCGTCTGCTTGCGCCTGTTCAGGCAAAGCCCTCGGCGTCGGCATCGCCGGCATCGTCGCCACGATCATCGGTCTCTTCATCTCCGGCGGCAAAGTCGTCGCCTTCTCCTGGCTCACTGGCGTGACCTTCTGGACCGCCATCGCCATCGGCATGCTCATGCTGGTGATGATCCACCACATCCTCGATGCGTCCTGGTCGTTGGTGTATCGCCGCCAGTTCGAACACGGCCTCGCCGCCTTCCCGTGGCTGGCGCTGCTGTTCGCTCCGCTGGTCATCGTGTCCTGGACCGGTTCGCACGACCTCATCTGGAAGTGGATGAATCCCGACTACGTGTTGGCCAACGGCCACACCGTCGGTCACGACCCGCTCTACGCGAAGAAGGCCGCCTTCCTCAACCTCCCGATGTTCACCGCGATGACCGCCCTGTGCTTCATCGTGTGGATCTGGCTCTCCGCCCGTCTCCGCAAAGCCTCGTTCACCCAGGACTCCGACGGTGATCTCAAGTGGACGTTCATGAACCGCAAGACCGCTGCCTTCGGTCTCGCTCTCGGTGCCACCACACTGACGCTCGCCTCGATCTACTGGGTAAAGAGCTTGGATTACCACTGGTTCTCCACCATGTTCGGTGTCTGGTTCTTCGCCAACTGCGTGCGCGGCGCCCTCGCGATCGGCGTGCTCTGGATCCTCCACCTCTACAACCGGGGTGACCTGAAGGGTATCCTGAACACCAACCACCTCTACTCGGCCGGTATGCTCATTTTCGCCTTCACGGTGTTCTGGGCCTATGTGACCTTCTCCCAATACTTCCTCATCTGGAACGCCAACGTCCCCGAGGAAACCTTCTGGTATAACCTCCGCGAAATCACCCGCGAGGGCGCCGGCAACCAGTGGAAATGGGTCGGTCTGTTCATTCTCTTCGGCCACTTCCTGTTCCCGTTCCTGTTCCTGCTCTCCTACAAGAACAAGATCATCCACAGCCGCCTCAAGTTCATCGTCCTCTGGACCCTGTTCACCATCGCCATCGACGTCATCTACAACATCGCCCCCGCGGTGAAAGACTACGTCACCGGCGAGCCGAAAGCCTTCCTGTCGATGAGCCTTCTCTGGACGGCCACCTCGATCATCGGCGTCGGCGGTATCTTCTTCTGGGCCTACTTGAAGAGCTTCCCCAAGGCCAAGCTCATCCCGATCCGCGATCCGCGCATCACCGAATGCCTTACGCACCATGAGTGATTCCACGCACACTCCCTCCGTCTCCGGTTCCTGGGTAACGATCGCCGCTGCCATCGGTGGCTTCGCGATCTTCGTGATCATCCTTTTGATCGCGTATCTCCCCAAGAAAGCCGAACCGCTTGCCGACGGCGTTCGCACTCCCGCCCAGCGCCAAGCTGCGCTCAAGGAAATGCACGCCAAGGAAAAGGAAGCAGCCACCACCTACGCCTGGGTTGACCAGCCGAACGGTGTGGTGCGCCTCCCGATCGACGAAGCGGTTAAA
>JBEVND010000244.1:0-6006 GCA_040508285.1 Rariglobus sp.
AAGTCGGATGTCCACACCGGCCTCCGCGCACATCTCGTCGAGAAGCAGCTTCATCGCCTCCGCATCGTAGAGATCGAGGGTTTCACCGATCGCACCGCGGGCGCGCAACCGTTCGCGGATTTCCACGATCAGCCCGGCCTTGTTGATCGAGTCCAGGATGTAACACAACACGCCCGCGGTCCAGATGCCGCCGAGGCAGCATTGCAACTCGATGATGCACGTGCGCGCACCCGCGCGCCCGGCGGAGATCGCCGCGGCGATTCCAGCCGGCCCTCCTCCGCAAACAACAACATCATACCGATCTTGAATCGGTATCGCACGCGAAGGCTCATTCAAATGAGTGGGGGGCATCATGGAACACAAAGTGAAGGCAAACGTTTTAACCAAAGCCCGCCGCCGACCCGAGTTCTAAAACCACCAATCAACTCTTATCAAAGAGTGATCACTCTCCCGCATGCTTCCGATGCATTGATAAGAGTGACGCGCCCGTTGTCAGAACCTTCCGGTTTCAGAGAAATCGCCGTGTTCCCCGGGTCACCCCTGCTCCACCCCGAGCCTGACCTTGTCTCGTTTCCGCAATCCACCCCGCCATGATACCCAAAAAACCTTGGTTACGTCTGCTCGTGTTGTTCGTCGCGTTGCTTGGCTCCCTGCCCCACGCCTCCGCCGGTTCGATCCTTTTTAATTTCACCATCCCCGCCGGCGCGACCACCACCAGCGCCGGTGTCTTTGCGCCGGACGGCACGCTGCTCCGCACGCTGTGGAGCAACGAGATTGCCACCCCCGGCGATAACAGCGCGATCTGGGACGGCCTTGATGACGAAGGCCAGCCGCTTACTCCCGGAAGCTACACCGTCAAGGTGCTGCATTCACAAGTCTCCCACACCTGGGAAGGCACGCTCGGCAACACCTCGACCGATCAGACCGGCGAGACCGTCCGCCGCTCTTTCCAGCCGACCCACGATCTCATCATCAACGGCTCCGACATGTTCTTCGCCTACGGCTATAACGAGGGCAAATGTCTCTACGCCCGCTCGGTCACCTCCGATCCCAATCAGGTCACCTACAACGGCCGCATCGAAGGCTCCCGCAATTTCTACCATGCCGCCACCGACGGCACGCGCGTTTACTACACTCAGACCGGCAACGGCCTCAACGACCTCTGGCCCAGTTTTGTCGTGGCTTACAATATTGGCGACAACTCCCAGCACCTCTTCAGCGCTGGGATCGATGAAACCTCCGGGCAGAACGCGTGGGACAACGTGATCGACCTCCAGTTCGAGGGCGACAACGGACTCTCCGGCCGTGACAACGCCGCCACCGGCATCGCCGTCCAGCCCACCGGCAACTACCTCTTTGTCTCGCACGCCGCGATGAACGAAATCCGCGTGTTCAACAAGACTACCGGCGCCTACGTTGAAGACTTCACCATGACGGCCCCCGGTCGCGTCATCGCCACCCGCGACAACGCCGCCCTCTGGGTCATCGTCACCGAAAGCGGCGCCCGCGTCGTCCGCCGCTACAACATCGACGGTTCCGGCAACCTTACGTCCTCCGCCGTGATCACCGGCCTGGCCGATCCGATCGCCCTCGCGATCTCGCCCGACAACACCACCCTGCTCGTCGCCGACGGCGGCTCCAGCCAGCAGGTCAAGGCCTTCAACAACGCCTCGTCCGGCACGCAGTCGACCGCCCTCTGGACCCTCGGCCAGGCCGGTGGTTATCCCGCCAACGGCACCGCCGTAGCCAGCGACAAGTTTATGTTCCGCAACGCCGGCAATAGCGGCGACGTGGTCCCCCTGACCTACATCGCCTTCCAATCCGACGGCTCTTTCTGGGTCGGCGACACGGGCAACGAGCGCATCCTCAAATTCTCGGCGAGCCGCGTCTATCAGAACGAGATCATGTATTTGTCGCACACCTACATGAACACCGTGTGCTACGACGATCCGACTCGCGTCTTCGCCGGCTGGATGGAGTTTACCGTCGATTATTCGCAGCCCGTCAACCAGGGCTGGACCTACGTCCGCAACTGGTCCGCAACATTGCCCGTCACCGTTTCCGACGTAGGCTTCGCCGGCTTCAGCATCGTCAAAAAATTCGGCGGACGCACCTTCGGCGTCGCCGGCAAACGCGTGTATGAACTCCAGTCCAGCGGCGTGCTTCGCGACACCGGTATCCTCTTCACCAACGAGGTTCTCCATGAGGATGGTTCGCTGCGCTACGCCACCACCAACGCGACGACGGCCACTTACTTCAAAAAAGATTTCGCCAGCCTGAACGGCTCCAACAATCCCACCTGGGGCTCCGCCGTCACCCTGGCTACCAGCCCCATCACCGCCACCAATCCGAAGACCAACACCGGCGGTCGCGGCGGCGCCGGCATGCGCCACCCGTCCACCACCTCCGGCCTGGTGATCTTCTCGGATGGCAGCGACGCCCGCTTCCACCTCGCGGGCGTGCCCGCCGGCACCGGCGCCCTTAAATGGCGCACCGCGCAGCTCGGCACGTATTTCGACAAACACGGCACCATCGGTATCATGGGCGACTACCCCGCCAACAACGCCTACACCAATGGCAATCACATCGTGTTCGCCGCCCATGGCGAAGGTGCGACCGACATCTACAGCCGCACCTATCAGGCCAACCAGTTCCTGCACTATTGGCACAATGGTCTCATGATCGGCCAGTTTGGCTCCCCGTTGAACTATCTCCCCAATCCGCTGTATCCCGAAGCTCCCTGGCTTCCGCCCGGCTTGTATCCCGGCCGCGCCGGCAACGCCTTGTCCGGCGCTTTCGTGACCGCCGGCGCCGGCCTCTATTACTGGCACTGCGACGAGAGCCAGGCCTCCGGTCTGCATCGCTGGAAGATCAATAATCCCACCAGCGTCCAGGAAATCCCCGTCGGCGTCACCCTGCCTTCCGGCTCCAACGGCACCGGTATCACCGGCCAGTTCTTCAACGGCACCAACCCCGCCACCTACACGTGGGTGTCGTCCGGCACCGACCCGTCCATCGATTTCAACTGGGGCATGGGGGCTCCGGCCGCCGGCGTCAGCGCCGACAACTTCAGCGTCCGCTGGACCGGCCTCGTGGAGCCGCTGTATTCGCAGACTTACACGTTCACGGTAAACAAGGCCTCCGGCAACAACGCCCGCCTCTACGTCGGCGGCACGCTCGTCGCCGATGGCTGGACCACCACGGGCACCGCGATCACCGGCACCATCGCCCTCACCACCGGCGTCAAGTATCCGGTCATCCTGGAATATCGCGATCCCACCACGGGCGGAGCCGCCTCGGTTTCCTTGAAATGGCAGAGCAGCAGTCAGGCTCTGGAGGTCGTTCCCTACCGTCAGCTGTTCCCGTCCGACGTCATGTCCATCAACTTCGGCGGCGGTGCCATCGGCCGGTTCGAGGCCGATCCCTTGATCCTCACCTCGAGCGTGCAGCGCACCACGACCAACACCGTGACGACCACCGGCCTCTTTGATCCGGCCCCGATGGCCGTCTACCAAGATGCCCGCCAGGGAGCCCTTGGTTCGTTCGGCATCGTGAACCTCGCGCCCTACACCCAATACCGCGTGCGCATGCACTTCGCCGAGATCGACGGAACCGGCACGCTTCAGGGAGTCGGCAAGCGCGTGTTCTCCTTCCGCGCTCCCGCCCTCAATGTCGATGTGCGCAACCCCATCGATATCTACGCCGAGGCCGGCGGCGGCTACAAGGGATTGATCCACGAGGACGTGATGAGCACCGACAACGCCGGACACCTGCGCATCGGCTTCGGCGGTTTCAAACCGCTCATCGGCGCCGTCGAGATCTATCGCGACCCGAGCAATGTCCCGGCGTTCGCCACCATCGGCACCGGCAACGGCCTCAAGGGCGAATACTTCAGCGGCACCGCCTTCAACACGCTCGAGGCCACCCGCCTCGACAACGATGTGAACTTCAGCTGGACGACCACCAACCCGCCCCCCGGCAGTACCACCAACACCAACTACACGGTGCGCTGGACCGGCAAGGTGCTCACGACCGGAGCGGGCACCTATACGTTCCGCGTCGAACACGGCAACGGTGCCCGTCTCTGGGTGAACAACCTGTCCACGCCGCTGATCGACCAGTGGAGCACTTCCGGCGGTCACTCGGCCACGATCACCCTCGCCGGTTCAACTCAATATGACATCAAGCTGGAATATCTCCAGACGACCGGCACCGCCAACGTGGCTCTCAAATGGAACCGCCCCAACTCAGGAAGCGCGATCGTTCTCATTCCCCGTTCCCAGCTCTACACCAGCTACGCTCCGCCAGCATCCAGCGTCGAGGTCATCCTCGACAACACCTCCGGCGCCGGCGTCAGCCTGAACGGGGGCTGGACCACCAGCACCGGCAACCCGGGCTACTACGGCATCAATTACGCCCATGACGGCAATACCGGCAAGGGCGCCAAGTCCGTCGTTTACACGCCCACGCTTCCGGTCAGCGGAACGTATGAAGTCTACGCCCGCTGGCCTGCGTGGGCCAGTGCGTCCAATGCCGTGCCGGTCAGTATCGTCCACACCGGCGGCACCGCCTCCACCACCATCAACAACCGCGTCAACGGTGGCACTTGGAATCTCCTCGGAACCTACACGTTCAACGCCGGCACTGCTGGCTACGTTACGATCTCCAACACCGGCACGAGCAACCACGTCTTCGCCGACGCCGTGCGTTTCTACAAACCGTAGCACGCACATTCTCGTCTCTCGGCTACAAATCGCGGACCCGCAAAGGTCCGCGATTTTTTGTGTTTCCTCAATTTTACTCATTGATAAGAGTAACCGCCTGCTTGGCACACCGGTCACCGAACTCAAGTTGGCTGAAACCCCGACTGCATTCACCCCACCCATGACGCAGCGTATCACGATGGCCGATGTCGCCCGCGCCGCCGGTGTCCACCAAACCACGGTGTCGCTCGCGCTCCGCAATCATCGCAGCATCCCGCCTGAAACCCGCGAACGTATCCGCACGGTGGCCACTAGCATGGGCTACCGGCCCAACCCGCTGGTCTCCGCGCTGATTGCCGCCCGGCGTCACGGCAGTGGGGGGAGTTACTCCGGCACCACCCTTGGTTTTCTCACCTGCTTTCCCAAGCGCGACTCCTGGCGACTTTCCCCCAACTACGTCGCGGTCTTCGAGGAACTCCGTGCCCACGCCGCGGACCACGGCTACCGCATCGAAGAATTCTGGCTCGCCGAGCCGGGCATGACTCCCGTCCGCCTGAAAACCATTCTCCTCAACCGCGGCATACGGGGCCTGATCATCTGTCCGATGCCCAACGAACCCCGGGTGATCCAATTCGATTTCTCCGAGTTTGCCGCCGTCGCTCTCGGACTTACCCTCCATCAACCCGCGCTCGACCGCGTATCCATCGACTACTACGCGGTCATGAATCTCTGCGTTACCCGTCTGCGCGAAAAGGGCCGCAAGCGCATCGCGTTCGCCACCACCTTCGACATCGACAGTCGCGTCAACCACCTCTCGCTCGGCGCCTTTCTGGCCGAACGCCATCTGGAGCCGCGCCGCTTTCTCCAGCCGCTCACCTCCCAACGCTGGAACCAGGAAAACTTCATGGCCTGGCTGGTCGAGTCGCGGCCCGATGCCTTGATCACTGCCATCAGTCCGGACTACCTCACCTTCAAATCGTGGATCGACGCCACGCCCGCCCGTAACCGGCCCGCCGTCGAGCTCGTTTGCGTTGACTGCACCGTGAACATCCCCGCCCAGACCGGCGTCGTTCAAAATCTCGGCGGTGAAGCCCGGGCCGCGATCGATCTGCTCACCAGCCGCGTCGAGCGCGCCCAATTCGGCGTGCCCGCCGAGCCGCAGACCATTCTCGTCACCGGCACCTGGCGCGAAAAACCGTCGCCGGAAAAAGCGACGCGACCACCGGTCACTCTATGATAAGAGTGGCGGCCTGATCGCCATCGGAACGCGGGGAAAAATACTCCGGCTATTCACTCACCCCTG
>JBEVND010000253.1:0-4370 GCA_040508285.1 Rariglobus sp.
GGTCGCGGAGACGCTTTCACCTTTTCGGTTGATGGCTCCACAGCGGGCGGCGCTAGAGCGGTTGCCGGGCTTCACGACGTTCCCCGTCAATTCAGAGGGAATCCGCAGCATGTTGTCGTTGGAGCAGACGGCATTCTTGGACGCCAATGTAACCGAGCCGGTCAAACGTGCGCGGTTTCACGATCTCACCGGAACTTCAAAAGGTGTTTTGGCTGACTCGTTATCGGGCGGGCTGAAGCGGGATCTCACTTATGCGTTTGCGCAGACTCTTTCTGATTACCGGACCGTCATGGGGTTGTCGACGAGCGGGGAGCATCTGATTTCCTCTTCGATCGTGCAGGGGCCGACTTGGGAGCAGTTACGATCCTACGGGAACTTGAACGGGGATGCGCCGCTGCCGCTTCAACCGCAGACAAGCACGCAACACGGGGTGTATCCGATCCTCACGCAGGCCCGATTGGGATTCGGTAGCACGACGGTGCCCGGCGCGGCGGGGCAACGTCAGTTTGTCCTGCATCTTTATCCGTCTTTTGTATTGGCGAATCCTTACACGGCGCCGATTGCGCCCGGTCGTTATCATGTGCGCATGGATTTTGACAGTGGCACGACCTACCTCTCGAGCTACGTCGGTCGCGAAGCCACCGCCTTTTGGCGCAAGTCGCTCCGCGAGATGTTTGAAGGCCAGGTGTTCCTCCTTGATTGCACGGAGCCGCTGGCGGCCGGCGAGGCGCGTATCTTCACCTTGGAGTCCTCGCCGCTCGATGAGACGTGGGCGGCGGTTAAGACTTATCGCTTCATCAACGACTGGGATGCGGGCGCGGCCAAGATCACGCTCAACACGGCGACTGACGGAGGCTCCGAATTTGCCGAGACCGTGCTGCACGCGAACGGGAACATGCCGAACGGGCAGGGCATTCACATGATTTTCGGCGATGCTCCCGGCGGGAATCCCTCGTGGGCGGGCGATGGTGGAACCTACACGGGTTATCGAGTCGCCGGCACCTCCAGCCGCAATGGCGCGGGAGGCACACTCTCGGTGTCGTTGACCGATGAGTCGGGCGCGATTTTTCAACGCGTCGAGACGATGGGCTATGCGGATTGGCCGCTCAGCCAGTATGGACTGCGCGGCACGGGCAACGGCACGCCTGCGAGACCCTTCGTCGCGCCGGGGCCTGATAATCGCCAGGGCGCGTTCATCTTTCGCTTAGCCGATTCGGGGAATTTCACCGCGACCTCTGTGCAGCCTTACTATTCGCAGTTCAACTGGCGTGCGCCGCTGATCAATCGCACGGCGCTTTTCGGGACAGCGGTGAATTCGTTGATCCTGTTTAATCAGACTTACTACTACGGCAGTGCCGCGATTTCGCAGTGGATACGCCCTCACACCGATGCCGCTAAAATGCTCACTCATGTCGAGTGGAACGGCGCGGTCGGCCGCGACAATTCACAGCCGCAGGGTCGGCTTGAGTGGGGCGCTTTCGATGTGCCGCGCGCAACGACTGGACTCGTGAGCGTGGCGCAACTCCAGCACTTCAACGCGGGCGGGCATACCGATGGCCTGGTGTTTCCAGCGGCGGCCAGTCCGCTAGCGAGCCGTCCGGCCTCCGCGCAGCGTTGGCGGCCACGGTTCGTGGCAAATCCCTACGCCATTGGGAATTCCCGTGCTCACCCGAATGTCCAACGCGATCGCGCTACGAACACAGCCAATGCCAACCAGCATTACTACGATCTCAGTTACCTGCTGAATCGTTCGCTGTTCGACGGACATTTTTTCTCAACGTATCCGCAGGCAGGAGCGTTCGACTTGGCGACCGGACGCTTGCCCAATTCGCGCATGCGGGCGTTCAGACAGGACATCGCGAGCACCGAGACCGAAAGCTACCGCGGCGGGACGGCGATTAATCTCAATAGCGCACGGGTGGCCGCTCGGAATCTCATGCAGGAAGGCGCTTTTAATGTGAACTCCACGTCGGTCGAAGCGTGGCGCGTCCTGCTGTCATCCTTCGCGCAGACTCAATTCAACGGCGAGGCGGGGTTGACGGGCGCCTATGTCCGCTCCGTGCATCAACCAGGCGGTTCTGCCAACGCGGACGGCGGGATCGCGGTCAACGCGTGGAACGGTTTCCGCAATCTCACCCCAGCGCAGATCAACGCGCTCGCCACCGAGATCGTCGCCCAGATCAAACTTCGCGGCGTATCCGTCGGACTCGCGGATTTCGTCAATCGACGTCTGGTGACTGGCGACCCCGGGCTCGCTGGCGTGATTCAAGCGGCCATCGATGCTGTCGATAACGGGACCGACGCAGCGGGGCGCATCAATAAGAACTTTGCCACCTCGCTGACCAACACAACAGGCGCGACGATCGCGTCACTGGTTCCGACGACATCAGGCGCTTATCCCTATCCCGCTCACATGGCCAAGCACGGGCTCGAGGGCATCGCGGGATGGCTTTCGCAGGCGGACATTTTACAGGCGATCAGTCCGCTGCTGTCGGCACGCAGCGATACCTTTCGGGTGCGCACCTACGGGGAGAAAATAAACCCGGTGACGAACGCCGTCGAAGGGCGCGCGTGGTGTGAAGCGATTGTGCAACGCGTGCCCGACTACGTGGCGCCCGCCGACGACGCGGTTGTCTTGCCGGCGGCGCTCACCGATGACGCGAACAAGGCGTTCGGCCGACGCTTCGAGATCATTGGTTTCAGGTGGCTCTCTCCGTCCGATATTTAAATCTATGATTTTAAAAATCTCTCACTTTCTCCGTCGGTTTTGCTTCATTGGCATCGTTGCTCTCGCGCTCACTCGCGTCGGAGCTCAGCAGGAGTCCGCCGCGGTGGAAACTCCGCCTGCATCCATTTCGTTTATGAGTTGGGAGCGTCCGGTGACGGGTTTGTTCGTCACCGCTGACGGGAAAAAATACACGGAGGTTCACTGCCCGGCTTATCAATTTGGGCGCGCATCTCAGATCAAGGCAGGCGGGACATTGAAAATCTATCGACGCACCGAGGCTGCCGGCGAACCGCGTTATGAGATCTCACAGGAGGTCCCGCTTCAGGCGGACTGCACCGAGTTTCAGGCCTACGTGATTCGGCAGGCAGATAAGGAAGGGCTGCCCACTTATCGACTCATCGTGATGCCCAACGACTTTAAAGCGTTCCCGGCTGGCGAAGTGAGGCTGTTCAACTTCAGTCCGTTTCCCGCCATGGCCCGCGTGGGTGAGCAGTCGCATCCGCTCGCCCCCTTGGAGTGGAAGCAGCTGAAAGTGACCCCTGATCGCAAATATCGCGTGATCCTGATGACCGCGTTGCAAGTAGGCGAAACGTGGGTGGAAGGCGGACGCGAGTTGATGTCGTTGCGGCCTGAATACCGTGGCGACGTCCTGATCGTGCACACCAAGGCAGACCTTGCTTCGGGAACCGGCCGGATCACCGAGCAGGCGGATGCGCGTGCGATGACGATCGCCACGACTTACTACGTGCCAGGCACGGCAAACGTCGCGCCAGCCAAACGTTAAAGCCGCCACGTCGGGCAGCTGTAGGCTCTATCGACCGACTTCGCGAATTCAGTCCGCGCGGCTCACGCGTTCGTGCATTAACGAGAGCCGTGAACAGACTGGTTTTTATGCGGCGTCAGTCTTGGCGGCGCGCATCTTAATCACGATCGACGTGGTGAGCATGTTGGTCACTTCGCCCGGGCGGGTGCTTTGCACCAAGCGTCGGAAGCGCGCCGACTGGCCGTCGTGGGCTTGGTAGGCGAGAACCTCGATCTCGTTCCATCCAGGGCCTTCCTCGCAGTGTAGCTCCATAATTTTCCCCTGCTTGCGGATCACGGCGAGGCGAGGGGTCTCGAGCTCGACATCCTCGGCATCGGTAAGGCTGGCCGACTCGATGGTGCCGGGCGTGTGCAACGTGATCTCATCGACCCAGCGCATGACGCCCTGCTCTTTATCCAGAGTGAAGCGACGGATAAACCGGCGACACTCGGCCGCGGCGGGATAAGCCTTGGTGAGATCGGCTTCGAAGGTCACCGGTGAGCCCGAAAGATCGTTGCGCAGAACCGTTCCCCGGAAATCCGCGCCGGCCTGCTGCTCGTGGCCGTTGATCACGGGCAACGAGTGGCCGAGCGTGCGCGCGGCGAGGTGACCATAACGATATTTGGGATCGAAGTATGAGCCCGTGTATTCAGGCATGCCGGCCTCGGTGATGATCGGCACTCCGTCGATGTTAAGAATGAAACTGCCGACATCGTTATGGTTATGATGCTCGGAGTTGTGTCCGCCCTTGGCGGCGAGTTCCCAAATGCTGCCATGCACATCGCGTCCGCGCACCGACCACACACCGAGGCTGGGGAAAAACCGATCGCGTTTGGCCGG